>DOZQ01000076.1 GCA_003517915.1 Oscillospiraceae bacterium
GGACAGCATTTATCTGAAGCACTATGCCCGTATATACGGCATGGCGATATACCGCTCGAAAACGCTTAAAGAAATACAGATGTATTATTCCGCTCTAAGCTTCGTGACGGATACTGAGTCTGTCGTTCGGCTGAACTACCTAAAACAATTCGGTATAACGGACGACGATATTGAGCTTATGCCTGTATTCCACGAAAATCAAAACTACATTGACTTCATGGTTGGCGTTTCCGAAAATGGGGAACTCCCTGAAATACTGATGGCAATAATGCCTTGTATGCTCAGCTACTGCTACATATTCAAAAAGATCGCTGCCAAACCAACCGCCCGATCCTCGCGGTATTGGGATTTCATAAGCGATTACGCGGACGAGCATTTCGACGAAATCTGCTTGAACTGGCAGGCTTATGCGGATTCGTTATGCGACAGTCTGCCCGCTGAGAAGAAAGATAAGCTCTGCGCTATATTTGAAAAAGGTAGCCTGCTCGAATTGGATTTTTGGAAGATGGCTTACCGGGGAACGGCAAATGAGTAGCGGCATTTGTTATATTGTCGGCGCGGGAGATAATTACGGCATTGATTTTTTACCGCAAGGACAGGATTATGTGATCGCCGCAGACGGCGGCTTGCGTTATTTGGAGCAGACCAGTATCCGCGCCGATTTGGTGGTAGGCGATTTCGATTGNNTCTGAGAAGCCGTACGGCAATACCGACACAGTTATACTGCCCCCGGAGAAAGACGACACCGACATGGTTGCCGCGATACGGGAAGGCTGGCGGCGTGGGTTTCGCTGCTTCCATATCTATGGGGGGACAGGCGGCCGCCTTGATCATACGCTCGCCAACATACAATGCCTGGCGGATATTGCCCAGCGCGGCGGGCGCGGATTCCTGTTTGACAGTGATACCGTGATAACGGCTATCACCAACAGCAGTATCCGTTTCCCGGCGTCTGCGAAGGGAATGGTATCGGTATTATGCCATTCTGAAACCGCTGTGGATGTCAACGAAAACGGGCTTAAATATTCGCTGGTGAACGCGACTTTAAGCAATAGTTATCCGCTCGGAGTCAGCAACGAGTTTACGGGTGTTCCAAGTGAGATTTCGGTGGAAAAAGGAACGCTGATCATTATGTCCCCAATCGGCATAAAGGAGGAATCAATTTGAAGAAAGTATTGAGCATCGCCGGTTCNNCGGCGGCGCGGGCATACAGGCGGATTTGAAAACCTTCTCCGCGCATGGGGTGTTCGGCATGACTGCTATTGCCTCGATTGTGGCCGAGAACACTTTCCGGGTTATCGAGTTTCAGGATGTCCGCCCGGATATGATAGAAAAACAGATAGACGCGGTTTTTGAGGACATACAGCCCAACGCGGTTAAAGTCGGTATGCTCTCCTGCCGGGAGGGGATGCTGGCTGTGGCGGGTAAAATTCGGGAGTGGAAAGCGCAAAACGTCGTCATCGACCCGGTGATGTACGCCAAAAACGGTTGCGCGCTGATGGAGCCGGACGCCATCAGCGCACTGATCGCCGAGATTGTGCCGCTGGCTGACGTGCTGACGCCGAACATCCCGGAAGCGGAGGAAATCGCTCAAATAAAGATTACATCGCAAGCCGGCATGGAGCAGGCTGCGCGTCTCATATATGGTATGGGTTGCCGCGCCGTACTCGTCAAGGGTGGTCACGGCGACGGCGACGCCATCGACATACTTTTTGACGGCGAACAATTCAGCTACTTCACCGCACAGCGCATCGACACGAAGAATACACACGGTACCGGTTGCACCTATTCGTCGGCTATCGCGTCGAATCTGGCGTTGGGTTATCCGGTGCAAGAAGCGATTGGCCGAGCGAAGGAGTACATCACCACCGCCATTACCCACGCACTGGAATTTGGAAAGGGCAACGGCCCGACGCATCATTTTTACGACTTATATAAATATGGATTGAGGAGCATTTAAAAAATGAATAGAAAATACGCAGAACTTATAGATCGCGTCCACACGGCAAAACCGCTGATTCACCATATCACAAATTACGTCACCGTCAACGACTGCGCCAACATCACGCTGGCGATCGGTGCGTCGCCCATCATGGCCGACGCGCCCGAGGAAGCCGCCGACATCGCCCGAATTGCGTCGGCGTTGGTATTGAACATGGGAACGCTGAACGAGCGCACCGTCAAATCCATGCTGCTCGCCGGAAAAGCCGCGAATGAGGCAGGGAGCCCCGTGGTGTTCGACCCGGTGGGAGCGGGGGCTTCGGCATTCCGCAATGAAACGGCTGCGCGTGTGCTGAATGAAGTTGAAATCAGTGTACTTCGCGGCAACATCTCCGAGATACGCTTTCTCGCCGGGCTACATGCCGAGACAAAGGGTGTAGACGCCGCCGAAAGTGATATACGTGATACCACGTCGGCAGTCTCTCTCGCCAAAGAATTGGCTGTGCGGCTGGGTTGCGTGATCGCCATAACTGGCGCGATAGATGTAATTTCTGACGGTGAAAAGGCTGTCTGCGTCAAAAACGGGCATACCAAACTATCGGAGCTTACCGGTACCGGCTGTATGTGTTCCTCGCTGATGGGCTCCTTTTGCGGAGCCGCGCCGGACATGCCATTTGAAGCGACAGTCGCCGCCCTGCTCTGCATGGGTATCGCGGGAGAGCTTGCCTATGAATCGGCAGGGACGCGGGGCAACGGCAGCTTCCGCGTGGCGCTCCATAACGACATGAGCAAAATGAGCGTGGAAACCATCTCTGGGAGAGCAAAGCTCCACGAAGCCTGATATCGACTATACATTTTACTTGATCACAGACCGGGAACTTAATGAGTTCGGCCACCGTTGAGGAATCGGTAGAACAGGCGATTATGGGCGGCTGATTTGATTTTGCAGTAACAAAAAACCGGGAAAGAAAATTCTCGGCAAAAATAAAAAAATCCCTCCAATCCGAAAACGCGGGTTGGAGGGATTTTATAGTAAATAATTTCGCCAAAACTTCTGCCTTTTAGATTCTATGTATTGCAGTTGCAGATGAATTTGTTCTTTCTTAAAAGAACCAAAAGCATACAGAAAGAAATTCCCATAATAATCACTAAAATATAAGGGGATGATTCGCCCGTTCGCGGATTTTGCGTCTTGGAAGTATTATCCGGATTTGAAGAAGTGTTTTCGTCTCCGGTTTTCTGGCTTAAAACATTTAGCGCAAATGCTTTAGAATCCGTTTTACCGCTATTGTCAGCGGCGGTAACTGTAAAAGTAACCGTTTCTGCTTTGATCGGTGTTCCGGTAATAATACCTTCTTTACTTAAAGACAGTCCTTCCGGCAGAGTTCCGCCGGTAATAGACCAAACCGCGTTATTTTCTGTAGCCGCTAAAGCAGCCGAGTAAGATTTTCCAACATAAGCATCCGGAAGGGTATCCGTTAATATCTCCAAAGAATCTTTATCCGTATTAACAGAATAATTAAATACACTTATCTCGCTGGGTTCATATCCGTTGGCTACCGCATAGGCGAAGACGGCAGTATCTTCATTGATAACGACATCAGTACCGTCGTATAAGATACAATTTTCATATGAAGCGGATTTGCCGACAGAATAGTAGATATCCGCGTTTTCCATTTCGCATGATAATGTGATTGCCGTCCCTTTGTCCACCTTCCCTGATGCAATTGAACTGACCGGCGGGGTAGTAACACTGGGAACAAATGAGCTGTTGGGCGCCGCCACATCAACATGGATCGACGTGCTCAGCAAAGAATCCTCCAACTCAAACAGAATCTCCGCTTCTCCCGGTAACAGGCCTTTTACAGTAAAGGCGGCAACTCCAAATTCATTAACAACAGCTGTTTGCTGAACCTGAACAAGAGTTGGGATGTTGCTGGTCGCTTTTATCTCTCTGCCTGTAACAGTCCCTGCGGGATTTACATGGACATAAATGGTTTTGGATTCGTTATAAGGTAAAGAAACATCATATGCCTTTAGGGAATTAGCCCTAGAGACGATGTTATACTGAGCGCCAAACGGGTTTACCATCGTAATCCCGGAATAGCTCTTAACCTCCCCTTTAATATTGAGGGTGATTGTATCAGCAAAACTGCCTTCTTTCGGATAAATACGCACGGCTTTGGCATACAAAGTACCATCCGGAGCAGCTGCAGTTTGAGGTTTCAATATAACATCGGTCAGATCCGCGCCTTTTGACACGGATATATTGTTTTCCAGCGAGCCTATGTCCATATATTTGTCAAAAACAACCTCGATATAATCAGAATACGCATTTACAAAATCAATATCTGGCGCGGATAACGATCTCATACCGATATTCACTTCAAGCTGAGGGGGAGGAACGGGCAGCCATTCGCTGTAAGCCGTTTCATATCCCTCTTTCTCATATTTGACCTGCCACCAGCCTATAGGGACATTCCAGGCGTAGCGGCCTTCTTTATCTGTTATAAGTGGGTTTATTTGATCATATTCCTCCGCGTCCCAAAGTATAGGCACGGTATCCTCCAGATTTTCTTTATAATATGCCGTGGCTGTTACTCCTTGCAACCTGTTATCCGCGACCGCTTCATATACATATCCCGAAGGGTCAAGAATCGGATTCAACCTCACGCCTATTGATACTTGGGGATACGGCAACAATTGCGGCTCATCACATTTAAGCTTGTCAAAATCACTGGCAATCTTTGAAAGCTTGCTTTTGATATTATCTTTCATTGTTGATAATTTTTGAGCCGTATAAATCGTTTTTCCGACTAATACACCTATCAAAGCCCATCCGACAACCGGAATCGCCGAAGCGATTACAAAAAGTATTATTTTTCCTGCTAAGAAATCCACACCAAGTAACGCAAAATAGTCAACATAATTATAAAAAATATCATCCATTCTGTCTATGAAGAATGGCCTGAGATCATCACGCGGACAGTTCTCAATCCTATTTCTTAGAGCTTTGTATTCTATTATATCGTTTATTTCAAACAAAGCCTTCAAAGCAATGGATAATTTCCCTAATTTCCCAGCAAGATTTTTCAATTTGCGCATGGTGTTAACGCTTTTTTCCTTTATGTATTTACATGCGTCTAAATATTTTCCCTCCATCTGTGCTGCATCCTCAATCCTGCGTTGTAGGGACGGAGTCATTCCATTTTTTGCAGCCTCTTTCAATAGATCCGACACTTGCTTGCTAAAATATCTGCCTACAGCCTCTTTTTCTCTGGCATATTTTTTTGCGGTCTTCAATTGCACCGTGGCATAAGCCTCAATTACATCAATATATGTTAAATAATCCGACATCTTGGAAGCAGTCGCCCAAAAGATCGTTTCCAGGTACGAGCCGTCCCCGGATGCTTTGAGATTATCCTGCAACGCAGGCAATGGCTGCTCAGCGGATTGGGGCGATGGTGAGAATGAAAATTTTTGAAATTGGTCGTTTGCCAAATCCGCAATTTGTATTTCGTTGTCAGACGACTTCACATACAAAAGGCTTTCATCCGCCGCCTCAATTTTTTCAAACCCGTCTTCGGCCAAGCTTTCTTCGGTCATTCCGGCACAATCAGACTGGATGTTTTCAAACGGAAGCCCGTTATGTGTACCGGTAATTTTATTCCCGTCCACAGAGTAGTCGAAATCGCCAAGAACCTCAGAATAGTCGGGATCCTTTCCTTCTTCAATGGCTTTTTCAATTTCAGATATATGAGCCTGATATTCTTCATCAGAAGCGTTTAGCCAAAAATCAATGGGCTTTTCTTCAAACGGCAGTTCAATATCAGAAATATCCTCCGCTTCAAGAACCTCTTCGTCCTCTTCTAAAAATTCTGATGTAAACAAAAAGGTTTCCTTCACTTCATAATCAATTCCCAGCCAAACAGGCGCGTCATAAAAACCGTAATCCTTTGAGCCTACCCATTTTGTTCCGTCAAAGGCAAGCGGCACTGAGATATTTTCATAGCGGTTGTTTCTTGAAATAACCTGAACATTTTCCACAGACTGCGGGCTGGGGAAATCCACAACAAAAGTAATCATGCCCCGGTCAAAGAAGTAATATCCATTGTTTACTATGTTCAACTCCAGTTCCTTTACGCCCAGATAATGATGCATTGTTATTTTTGTCGGACCATTATCCATAGTCTGATTGTAATAAAGGCTTTGCGTTTGCGTGCGTACCTTGACATTGCCCTTACTGGCCTCGGCATAAATTTCATGAGACGAGAATGTGCTTGGCTGCGATAAATTAAAGGGAAGGCTCCAGTTACCCGCCGCGCTCGCATAGGTAGTTCCCACAAGAACACCGTTATCATACAGCTGAACAGAAGAATCGGGCGAGGCGGTTCCGGAAGCGATATTAAGGATTTTCCCCGTTTTAAGGGGAACATTGAGTGTGATCTGACCGGCATTTCCAATAACATTGCCTAAAGGATATTGCTTTTGTTCACCGTCATAAGTGAAATCAGTAAACCCCTGTATGTTAAAATTGCCTGTTTGTGTCGGGCTCACACTAAAATGAACCAACGCCTTTGCGCGGGATAGCGGAACCTCTAATATCCGATCACTAAAACTGTATGGGGAAGAAATACCGTCCACGGCCACACTGTCTTCGATAAATTCGCAGCCGTCAGGTAATTCAAAACGGGCGGTGATATCACTGATTTGGGAGTGATATTTTTCATCAAACGCGATTTCCGATCTAACATTAAAGGTATCGCCGATAAGAGAATAATATCGGTCTGTCGTCATACCGGATTTTTCGCTGAATATATAGTCGTCTATATTTATCGCCGGTATATCAATCTTGCCGAGCGATTTTATTTCGCCTGCCTTTATCTCGATTTCTTTTAAAATATAGTCTGTTCTTTCTTCCAGCCCGGCAAGAGATAAAACCGAAAGCTCACCTGGATAGGAAAGCCACAATGTCTTATCCATGAAAACGACTTTATAGGCGCCGTCCCGCAGCGGAAGGCTTTCTACCGCGGTATCAGCGAAGAGAAATGTATTTACATATTTTTCGTCGGCGTCAAATACTACCGCTGCCGCGCTGCGATTGGATGTTTCCTTTTCGGCGGTAAAGCCGCCGTTTTCTAAAAACATCACGTTTATGGCTGGAGTTTCAGAGGGATTATAATCAAACCGGTTTATCGCTTTTTCCGCCTCATTGGTGAGCAGAGAGGACAATAAGATAAGGCTGTCCCCCTGCTGTAGCGATTTATCAAGTATGTAAATCCTTCCGTTTTGAATGATCAGGTCTTCGATATTTTTGTTTTGAGTTTCGTTAAAAAGCTCAAAAATAATATTTGACCAGATTGGTTTTGTCTCTTCAGGTGTATCTCCCGGTAACACGGAAGACTGAATTTTTGCATCCACCGCTAAATATGTACTGTTTATCGGGCGCAGGAAAAGCGTACCCATATCCGCCTGTTCGGAAGCTACAGAGGTACTGTCAAACGCAAATTCTCCGTCAAAATATCCCGTAACCTTCAGCAGAATTTCTGTTTCTAATTCTTTTTTAACACTTACCGTAAATTTACCGTCGCTGTCAGTAACCCCGCTTGTCTCAAAAACGCGGTCGCTTGAATGCTGACGGATTAATAATTCCGCGCCCGGCAGAATATTTTCCGAAGCCAGTTCTTTAACGGTTCCTTTTAAGGTAACAGGCGTATATTCCTCCAAAGAAAATATGGCTTCCATATCCGAGTCCGTATTCTCAATCTCGACAGTTATTGGCTGAGGGACCTGATATACAGACGCCAGCTCACTTTGTTCCTCGAAAACGAATTCACAGCTCACTTTTGAGCCGCCCTCAGAAATGTCTAAGCTGTCCGCGTTTTTTATGAAAATTCCCTCGCTGTCGTACCAGCGGGCGGAATATTCAGAAGGATCGATCTTATCACCGTTCGGTAAAGTAGCGACCGCGTATATTTGAGGAACATAGCTTTCGTACTCGTCAAAAATCACATCTTTAAACATATGTCCGCGAAAAGACAGACCTTCCATAGAGCCCAGCAGTTCCCCGCTTTTGGAGACAAGCTCCAAAATAAATGGCACATCAATGGGCAGCATCCGATGAAAAATGTATCTGCCGTGCAGCCCCGAATGGCTTACCTCGTGGGAAGCAAATACCCAGTCGTCGAGCTCGTTTAGCCGAATTTGTAATTTACTCCCGCTTGGCACCGGGTCTCCTGCAAGTCCGACCGATAAGGTCGCGAAATGAGGATTCTCATCAATTACTATTTTAAAGTCGTGTACCCCATCATCCTCAAATGGAGGGTAGGGACCGGGCGGAAGATATTCTGGGAAATAAATTTTCCCGCCAATCATTCCATCGATATATGGAGACCATCTATCATTGTTTGAGGAAATCAAAATTTGCTCACGCTGCTCTTCGCTTAAATAAAAATTTGTCTCGCCCCAGTCTTCTTCATCTGGATGCCCAAATTCTCCATGTCTATTTTCTTCTTTTGGAAAATCAACCCCAAAAGAATAATACGGAAGAGACCATTCATCTTCCTCTTCACCCCAAAAATTCCTGAGTTCAATATCAATAAGGTTTAAATCATAGGGCTCGCTTATTTTTTCGTAGCCCGGCAGAGATGTATCGGACCAGGCTATATCCCATTCTTTCCCGTTTATTATTACCGGCTGATAATATGCCTCATCCTCCCCTCTGGAAGGAACATATCCGGGTTCCAAACCGCTGATATGATACCAATAGAGCTGATTTTTTTCATAATCCACCCTCAGCTCTGTTTCGCCGTAAATTACCGCGCTTATTTTAATTTCATGCTGATAAAGTTCAGGTTCGGCGCTCACATTATTTCCCATCGTCGTAACAGAAGTATTGAGTAACATTGTGATAATCAGAATAATGCAAATGCCGCACCTTACAAAAATCTTTTTCTTCATTTTTATTCCCCCCAAAAAGATAAATTCCCATAAAAGGATTATAAAAATATTATATCATTAAACTGAACAAACTCAAGCCCCCTGAGCTAATGAAATCCTTAAAAGCGGAGTTTGCCAAATACATCGACAAAACTATTTGGGCGAATATGTCAGTCGCCACGGTGTGCGCAAGTACACTCGCGCAAAGAAATTGACGCAGCGAATGTTAAGTGAGCTTGTGGACTATATCGAAGTATAATCAAGCCAAGAAGATAGACGGCGTACACAGGCAAAAGCTCAAAATACACTATAACTGCGTCGGCTC
>DOZQ01000205.1:0-673 GCA_003517915.1 Oscillospiraceae bacterium
TCAACTTTCGCAGATAGAAACATGTTGTAAACGCGTGAAGCAATGAGGTAATGTAAGGAAAAAGTCACGAACGGTAGCATTAAGCAGTTCGTCATTATTGCTAAACCGGGATTGGAATTCGTGGAAAACGATGAGAAACGCTTCGTCGAAAGAAACTGAGCGTATTTCATCGAAAAGTCGAAAGAACAGCTGCCCATCAGTAAGTGGCATAGGCATGCCAATATTCATCCAGGTTAAAATCATGTGCCTTGTGAACACAACGGTCACGGAACAAACGATGGCGTCGAAAGAGCGGCTTTGACATTCGCGGGCGAATCCAAGATAAGATTTTACGGTTTTGAAAAGTACTTCGATATTCCAGCGCCGCGCGTAAAGAGAAACAGCTTGGGCTGATGAAAGGGATAAATCAGTAGTGCCAATAGCAAGCCAATTGCGCTTATTCCGCTTATCAAATACAAAAGTTATAGAAAACGGCGTACCGTCCCGAAACGTGACTCCTAATGCGGCGGTTTGGTTCTCTTGGTGCAAAAAGGGCTTAACAATCCCATACAGCGCCTCAAGAGTGTAAGCTTTGCCTTTGTAATAGTACAAAGCTTTAGATGCTTTCAGCATTCCGATTCCATGAAATCCCATATTGAATAATTTTTTGAACATAACAGGCATGGCGAACCAA
>DOZQ01000205.1:681-2544 GCA_003517915.1 Oscillospiraceae bacterium
CATGTCAAACGCCATTTTAAAAGAGTTGCTGATAGCGTATTCCCGCCGTTTGTAGCCATTTGTTCGTTTGTCTAAATCCTGTCTGATCCCATTGATCCGCGTCTTTTCTTTATTTGAACTTAATAGCCTGAAGTCCACTGGAATTGTAGCGTTTCCAAGATGAAAACACAAAGTAAGGCATCTGAAGCCACGGTAATATCTTCCGTCGTTATGATCCCGCACACGGGTTAAAAGCTCAACATTTTTGCTGCGGGCACGCTTATGCAGGGTGTCATCCAAAATCAAAACCCCAATGCCTTCATAGAATATTCGCGCCTTCGCAGTAATACGCGCCGCCGGCAAGCGTATGAATTTATACCAGTTTGCCGACGTTGAGTTCATGAAACGATAAAAAACATCTTTTGATCCCGGCATCTCCAAATCTGACAGCATCTTGCTTAAGGGCTTGCCAGAAAACGCTGTGTTCAACAGCAGGATAAATATTGTCAGCACTCCAACGCCTTTTGCCTTGCGGATATTTGATTGTTTTAAAAGGCTTCCAACTCCAAATTCTTTCGCGAATCGAATGATACTTTGGCTCCGGGTCTTTTCTTCGTAGCATTCTTGTGTTAAAATAGCCATGTGAGAAATCTCCCTTTTTGGTTTCAATTGTGGCTTTATCATCACAATTATACCATTTTTGAGGAGGTTTTTCACTTGTTTTTCCTTTAGCTATCAGATTTTTTCCTTGTTTTTGTGCAGTTTTTCAACTGCGAAAGTTGAGTATATAACTCTCAGATCAGCCTTTCAGAAGACGAGGTTTGGGGCGGCGGGGAAATTACAGCTACCGTAAGCGGAATGATTCCCAATACGTTTGGAAAAAATGTTGTTAAACTCACCGCAACAGACGGCGCACAAATACTGATTGACAGCGAGTCAGACGTTTCAACCTCAGCCGGTACCGTCGTGATTCATTCAGTCAGCCCCGATAAATCCGAAGCTGTTATAGAAATTACCGGCGTAAAACCGCCTAACCCTATAACAATAACGTATCAAATCAAAGCGCCTGTATTATCGGACGAGTTCACAGCGACAGAGCAGGCATTCAACAACGAGAATACCAATGATCCCGCTTATGCGATTGACCCGCAGCCAAGATCAGCATCTGCAACCGTTAATGACGGCATCCGGGTTGACGCTCCAGACATCATAACCGGCTATGAGCCCAATGTGATCAGCGGAGAGGTCTTATATCCGACGCCAATCCCCGCGAACACAATGCTCATTTACATGATGAAAGGCATTGGCCCCAACGAGGGCACCGACTTCATCGAAACAAGGTATCTTCCATTCAATGCTGAATCCGACAATCCGCAATTTGCCTTCGATCCTTTCGACATTAGCACGCCTAACCCGGACGGGCCATACCGAATCGAAGTCATTATGGTTGACATGTCGAGCGGAGAGACAATAGCATATGGCGACCGCGAGGTTGAGTTTGTCCGCGAAAGACCGGTTGACATCAGGATTGATTCCCCCGAATATATCACGGGATACGAGCCTGTTATAATAAGCGGCGAATTGATGAACCCCGAGACGATTCCAGCCAACAGCATGTTCATCTACATGATAAAGGGTGTTGGCGATAACGAATCGATTGATTTTAACGAAACCGGCTACTTGGAGAATTATACGGAAACAAGCGACGGGCATTTTCAGTTCCCGTCATTCAACCTCGGTACACCCACGACCCCCGACGGGACATATAAGGTTGAAATCCTGCTGGTCAGCATGTTGACCGGGGAAACGATAGTTTCCGGCGAAAAGATTGTCGAGTTTACACGCTCACCAGACTAATTCGATTATACTAAAACATTGTAAAAT
>DOZQ01000026.1 GCA_003517915.1 Oscillospiraceae bacterium
AGTGGGCGGGTTTATCAAGGGCGACGGCTCTTTCTCGGCCGACTGCGAAAACGAGTACACCCTCACCTTTAAGGTGGAAGTGACCGACAACAGCATGATTTATTATGAAAATCAGGCGCAAGTCGATTACAAAGACCGCGATCACGAGGATGAGAGCGATTACACCAACTATTCCAACATCAGCGCGTTCGGCGTGAAGCCGGTTCAGCCCGCGTCGGTGACCGACAAGCTGCCCGACGGCCTGACCTATGTCAGCCACACCGATTCTAACGGCAGCACCTCCGCCTATAATAACGTCACAGACACAGTCACCTGGCAGTGGGCAGATCTGCCCTACGGCACGACCACAGTCACGGTGCTTGTACGGGTCAATCCTGACAGCGAAACCGAGTTTGTCAACAAAGCCGAGGTTACCATAAGCGGCAGTACGAGCGGCACCAACGAGACCTTCCATGAAATCGGCGGAACTTACATACTGCATCTGCGTCAGGTTGTGCTGGGGTATGCTGGCGGGATTATGCCGCCAATGCCGTACAAAGGCTTTTTCAGCCTTGAAAACAATAATCAGATATTCGGTGTAACGGCAGACTCAAACAAAGAAAACCTGAATACTGCTTTCAGGGAGTTTATGGTCGGGTTTGCCAACACGTCGGATATGGAGTATTACATCAGGGATATTGTACCGCAGCATTATGTCAGCGACGGTTACATTAGAACCGTGGAGTATGATCCCTTCGCCACCGGGACGATTAATGCGCATTATCCGCCGCTTAGAACGGCGGGGGATGAGGCCGAGGCCGATTTCGACGCCGCAGGCGAATACTGGGTGACGATGTATATCCGGCCGATGACAAGTCCGGGTCTTAACGACTGGGACTTCGAGACCAACCACTTCGGCAAGCTTTATCCGGGGAGCTAATGGCAAGCCGCGTAAATAATTAACCCCAGAGACAGCATTAGCCCCTATCCCGGCTTTGGAATAGCGGGATAGGGGCTTTCTTGCGTATTGGAAAAAGGCCGGCCGCAGATTTTTTGTACAATGTAACTTGAATATTTTGCAGTTTGACTATATAATAAAAGAGTAATATTGTCTACGTTGTTTGGCGCGGCGTAGAGAAGGGGATTTATTTTTAAAAAGAAAGAGGAGAAAATAATGGAACAGTTTCAAGAGTTTATTACAGAAAATCCGATGATTTTTGTTGCGGCGGTGGCCGGGATTGCGGTGCTAATTATTATAATTCGTATAATTGTGGTCATTGCCGGCAAAAAGAAGAAAAAAGAAGTGCTAAGCAAAGGGGATGCAGCTTCTTTTGTGTTCAATGAATCCATATTTCCGGCAAGCAGAACGGTATTTGGCGGACAGGGGCTGAGCGGCTATAAAATCATCGCGGTAAACGGCGCAGAGCCAAATATAGTCGGAGGAGACTTGATGGTACCGGCAGGCCATGTGGTGCTGGAGTTTCAATATATCATTTCTACCGTCAATTCACATCAAACTAACCGTTTCCCGCAGCAGCGCGTGGAATTGGATACTCAGCCAGGTAAACGTTATAAGATAGATTTCAATATTATGACCAATGAAACAACATGGAAACCCCTTTAAGTGAAGACTGAACCGGATTTGCCGGGGAGTCTGCTTCGCGTGTACAAGAATAACGTTCGGCGCAGAATTCCGGCTCCAATTCCCAACCCATCTGAAGGGTTCTATGAGACCCGATGCCCAACCGCTCTGCGGCTGGGAACGGTTCATTAAATCGGGTGTCTATACATCATTGCGGACGAATATGAAATTTGTCCCATGCTCTGTTTTGAGCAATTGAGTGATCAGAAATTCTCACCTATATTTCAAAAGGCCGGTCAAATCTGCTTTGATAGGCCTTATTTTTTTTAATATGCTGTTCCAGAATATATTCGTCAGTCCGATTTTTCGCAGAAACTCATTGCATTTTGCCTGCTCTCAACAAAATAACCCCTGTGTATTTTGGTCAAGCTCCTTTGACGAAACAATTATGATCAGTTCTTCAAGCGCCGACAGGCTTGCTGTGCCACAAAGAACAGCGGCGGTTACCGTCAGTCCCAAGGTATGATATAAAATAGGAAAACAGGCGCAGACGATGCCCGCCGCTTTATTGGCGTATGTATGTAAAAACGCGAAGGTATGGTACTTTGCAAATCCCAGTCCTAATGATAGAATGCGAGCCAATGCGATTGCCCCGGCCCACCAGAGCATCCACGCCTCCCATGCAATAAGCGGAATAAAAATAATCAGAGAGACAGTAATAAGCGTAAAATCCGCAATGCTGTCCAGCATTGCGCCGAGTTTTGTCACGGTATGGGTCTTTCTGGCGATATAACCGTCTAAAACGTCGCTTACACAGCACAGGGCATAAACGATATAAAAAGCAACGGAGAGCGGTTTTATCACAAACAGGATAAACGCGCCCGCGAGCCTCAGTGATGTGATAATTGAAGCTGCATATTTCATTGCTCTGTGTTTATGCATTGTGTTCCTCTCCCCATATGTCTGTCAAGTCTTTCGTAGTGATGAACGCAACCATTTTCAGTGGCAGAAGCTGCAGGATATCGGATTTAACGATATCGAAATCTGTATGCAATTGCGTGTAGCTTTATGATTATTATACACGAACTCTGTAAACGGTTCAATGAAAAACAAAACTTCACATGCCATGCGGCGCATCACAAAAACACGCAAAAAAATTGGTGCGTGAAGTTTTTGCATAGTAAAAAAGACAGGCACAAGGCCTGTCTTTTACAAAGAGAATAGAGAGAATAGAAAGGAATAGTTCCAAATGTCACGCTTATTATACGAGCCTGATATGATGAGAACGTAAGCTTTATATGAACTCACGGGAAATTGCACGTGATAATTATGTGAAGAATATAGATATTACATTTATAATATCCATTTGAATTTTCCGAGTACATCTCGGTATCCACCATTCTTAAATTCGGCTGACAATCGACCGTACCCGACTATATAAGAAAATTTTTTCAAAAATCTTAAATTACCTCTTAACAATACACAAATTGTTATGTATAATAGAAAGAGAATAATTTGGGGAGTGAAGGGCGAAATGAAAAAATTCAGTAGAATACTTGCGGTTTTGCTCGTACTTATATTGCTGGCTTCGATTAACTTACCGGTGCGCGCGTCCGGCGAAATCCATGCGGAGCGGCATGCGCTGTCAGGGTTTGAGGATTTAAGCGACGAACAGTTTGAAGCTCTTTGGGAAGCGGATGAAGAGAGCCTGTTTATGCTGCTGACAAATATCCGCTCACTAGGTGTTACCATTGATGCGGAGCATGCTCCCGCCAAGGGGAAAGCACTTAAAATAACCGCCTGGCCGGGTTCTTATTTTACGCTTAGCAGCGCCGGGGAGGTGACCGGATTGCCGAATATAGACAATTTTTACGGTTTTGACGGTATCTCATTATGGCTGGACACGACCGAAAACATAAACCAAAGCGGCAAGCTCGATTTGACGCTGAGTTATGACGGCGGCGAGGTCAAATATGAAGCGGCCGCGCGCGGCGTCGAATTCCACGGCGGGGTGCAATCTGTAATTGAAATACCGTTTGACGCCTTGGAGCATGGGGTTGAAGGGGATTTCTCACTGGAGAAAATAAACTCGCTCACTCTGCGGTTTCATTCTCTTGGAAGCTCGGGAAGTATATATTATTTATCGGATTTTGGTCTCTACCGCGACGGGGAGATTAAGACAGACAAGCTTGAGCGCGCAAAAGCATTAATTGAGGAGTTTCTGGCAGCCATTGTTCCAAGCGAGTATTCAAGGCAGTCGGTCGAAGAAGCGACAGGTCGTTTTTTGGAGCTTTGCGAAGAATTTGACGACCCGCAGCTCACCGGCACGCAGTTGAGAGTCAATCAGCTTACCGGCGAATTTTTGAATATTCCCTCGCTATTGCGTCCGGTCGATTTAAGGCAGTCGCTTATTGAGCTAATCGCGCTTTGCGCCCAGGTGGATACCAGCGCGTACTCGACGACGTCCGTCTACCGTTTTACGCAGGCGCTGAGCGCCGCGGAGCTGGCCATAGAAAACGGGGAAATCGATTCCGATATCCTGCGCCATTTATATAACGAGCTTGAGCAGGCTTGGCGCGGACTGGAAGCAGAGGAGCTATATACGGCCGGGCTGGAGCTTTTGATAAGACAGTGCGAGGATTATCGAAGTGAAAATTATTCACACAACTCGTGGACGATTCTGACTGAGTGCCTTAACAGTGCAAAGGAACTTTTAAAGGGGAATCCGACCCAAGAGGAGATAAATTGGGCCGAGATGGCGCTGCTGGATGCGATGGACAGGCTTGTGCCGGTAGCCGCGCTGGATTATACTGCGATAGAGGCGGCCATAGCGCGGGCGACCACGCTAAATGCTCAGGATTATACTCCAGAATCGTTTGCATTTATGCAGAGCATGAAAAGGGCAGCGGAGCTTGAGGTTATATCCTCTGAGCGGACACAGGCTAGCTTGATACTCTGCGCGGACAATCTTAACGACGCGATAGACGCGCTGGTTCAGGTTTACATAAATAAAGAAGCGCTGGCCGCTGCTATAGCCAGGGTTCAAGCGCTTAACGCCGGGGATTATACCGCCGAAAGCTATAATACGCTGATCGAAAGGGTGAATGAGGTTTCCGCCGCGCTGTATGACCCGGACGCGGAGCAAAATGAAATAGATGCCGCCGCGAATGAGATAAGCGGCTTTATAAACAGACTTGTAAAGCGCGGTAACATTGAGAAGGCCGAGCTTGTGGCGCTTATTAAAAGTGCCGAGGAGCTTGACCCGAAGGACTATGAATCCTCAAGTTTTAAAGCATTTGAAAAGGCGCTGGATTCAGCTTGGTTGACGGCGGGGGATGAAAAATCCACCGCGAACCAGATTCACTTGGCCAGCGCAAAACTGTTGGACGCATGGGGGAAGCTGCGCGGCTATGTCTATTCTCCTTATATAACGGATTTTGATTACCGGAACATGCGGGATTTTGAGGGGATAAATATTGACAAATCGGTTTTAAAGGTCACCTCGCAGGTGCCTTTTGACGGCACGAGAGGGCTTCTGGTGCTGTTTGACGTGGGAAACGAGGATATTTTGACGCTGAGTCCCTCCGGCAGTAATCTCAGGGAATACCCGGATATACGGGGCTATGAGGGTATTGAATACTATGCAGATACATCAAATGCCGAGGGGCTTTACGCTATGAGTATGCAGCTTTCGGTGGTTGATGAAAACGGTGAGAGCGTATATACGGTAGAATCAGGCGCGGAAAGCGGTGACGGCTATACGCGCATGAATTTTCCTTTAGGCAAAGCTGAGGTGAGCGGCTCTAACGCGCATGATCTTTACGATTACAATCGCATCGGCATTGGCGTTGGCGCGAGCTGCGGGGAGCTGGAGGTTACGGCGCTCAGGGCTTACCGCATGTCGATGGCGAAGCTTCCCGCGCCGGGGCGGGCAACCGGGGCGGATGTTACCACTACAACGTCCTCAAATGTTTTGGAGAAAATCGCGGCCATAGCCAAAAATCCCAAGACCGGCGATATCGGTCTTGGGGCGATTATGTCAATGCTGCTAGTTTCAGTTATCGTGGTTTTGTATAGAGTGAAAAAGAACGGATTAAAGCTTATTAAGTAATAGAGCAGTTTGATAAATGGTGGCTGTGAATTTGGCAGATAATTTTTTTGATAAGCAAGGCAAAAAGCGCAGAAATATAGAGCATATTGCGAGCATTTTTAATGTAGCTTAGCGGAAAAAGAATCGCCGGATACCAGCTATAATTTGTCAAACTGCTCTAATGTAAGTTGAGATGGCCACGCGCCAAATCGCGTATTTTTGCTCCCGGCTGAGCATTGCGTTAGCGGGGGAGGTTGACGGGAGCGGGATAAAAACCGCCGGCGCGAAATCCTCCGGTGAAAAATATTTATAAAACAGCTTTTCTGCGGCTTTGCCGTTAAACGCGACGGCGCGAAGATCGGGGCATTCCAAAGCCGCGCGCGTAAGCTCGTTCGGAACGGACTGGGCGATAGACGCGTCGCTTGAACCTTCACGTACACAGCTTTGCACGACGTCCCAAAGCCCGATGCCCGCCGCGCTCATCAGCATAAGGCGCTCTTTGTAGGGTGCGTCTTTCGGCATGTTTAAAAGCCGGGTGAGAATAGGCCAGAACGCGTTTTGCCTGTGCCCGTAATAAGCGGTGAGAGC
>DOZQ01000005.1:0-847 GCA_003517915.1 Oscillospiraceae bacterium
GTCTTCTTTCGGCAGGTGCGCCCTTTCGGTAATCGTGCCTATCTTATCCATAATGGGGATTCAGGTCTGTTCGGTGCCAACCGCCGTGCTTTCCACCCACACCGGCGGCTTCAAGGGCTTTTACTGGCAGGAAATGGACGGTTATGTTTCGGGATGTCTAAAACACTGGAAAGAAACCGGTGTAGAGCTTGAATGTGTCTATTCCGGATTTTTGTCCGGCGCGGCTCAGGCAGACGAGGTACGGGAGTTTCTGCTTGGTTTTCCCGATGCGCTTAAGGTGGTTGATCCGGTTTTGGGCGACGAGGGCGGGCCGTATCAAACGGTCGGCCGCAGCCATATAAAGGCAATGCGCAGGCTTGTCAAATACGCCGATATCATCACCCCCAACGCCACAGAGGCGGCTNNGGCTTTGCTGCTGGGAACCGAATATACCGGCGAGGCGTTCAGCCCGAACGAGGCGAAAAGCTGCCTCAAAGCCCTTTGCGGCATGGGTCCGGGACAGATCGTAATAACCGGCAAGGAGATTTCGGGCTACGGGCTTTGCAATATCTGCTATCAGCGCGAGCCGGATATATTTCATATTGTACCCTGCGATTATCTTCCGGCGCATTATCCCGGCACGGGCGATATATTTGCGTCTGTCATGACCGGCCGGCTGCTTATGGGTACCGGATTCCACGAAGCTGTCTGCTCCGCGACGGATTTTGTCGAGCGGGCTATTTCGGCCACATTTTATTCGGGTGACCCGAAACGTGATGGAGTTTATCTTGAAAAGGTGATCCCCCGCCTTTTGGAAGATAAGATTCCGCCGCGTGCGCAGATTTTTTAGGGAGACGGCGTTTATGGA
>DOZQ01000005.1:960-6864 GCA_003517915.1 Oscillospiraceae bacterium
TGGATTACTGGCATCTTCTGGACATAAGATATTATGACGGTCTCGATGATTTCTTTGATAAGAACACGGGGCCTTATTCCTTTTTTTCCACCAAGGCCAAAAACCGTTACTGCGATATCGCCTATCAGGGCGGATGTTATCTGGTTTTCGGCAAAGAAACCGCGGGGCTGCCCGAGGGTCTGCTGAAAGAGCATCCCGACAGCTGTGTGCGTTTGCCGATGCTGGAGGAAGCACGCAGCTTAAACCTTTCAAATGCCGTGGCGGTCGGTGTGTTTGAGGTGCTTCGTCAGTGGGATTTCCCTCGGCTCAAGGCATCGGGCGCATTAACAAAGTATGACTGGGAAGAATATTGATCCGGTAGTTGATTTTTTTCGGTAATTTTTACAATAGATTATTTTGTTGTGCACACGAAATTGGGGATATCACAATTTTTTCGGCAAAGTGACGAATTCTATTGAAAAAGAAGGCAAAATACACTAAAATAAAGTCTAGATATTTTTTTAACAATTAGGGAGTGTGTAGAGATGAACGCATTGAACAAAAAAACTATTGAGGATATTGACGTTTCTGGGAAGCGGGTGCTTGCACGCTGTGATTTCAACGTCCCGCTGAAGGACGGAAAAATCACCGACGACAAACGCATCAGGGAATCGCTGCCGACTATAAAATACCTTTTGGAGCATGGTGCCAAGGTGATTTTGTGCTCCCATTTAGGACGTCCCAAGGGTGAATTCAACCAGAAGTTTTCTTTGGCGCCGGTCGCAGCGCGCCTGAGTGAGCTACTGGGTCAAACCGTCGAAATCGCGAAGGATGTTGTTGGTGAAGACGCTAAAGCAAAAGCGGCCGAGTTAAAATCCGGCCAGGCGATGCTTATCGAAAACGTCCGCTTCCATAAAGAAGAGGAAAAAAATGACCCGGCGTTTGCCAGACAGCTTGCGGATTTGGCCGAAATCTATGTCAACGACGCGTTCGGCACCTCTCACAGGGCGCACGCCTCCACCGAAGGCGTCGCAAAATACTTGCCCGCCGTCTGCGGTTATCTCATCCAAAAGGAAATCAATATAATGGGTCAGGCGCTGTCTAACCCGAAGCGCCCGTTCGTGGCGATTCTGGGCGGCGCGAAGGTGTCGGACAAAATCGGTGTTATCACCAACCTGCTCGACAAGGTTGACACCCTTATCATCGGCGGGGGGATGGCATATACCTTTTTGAGCGCGCAGGGACACTCAATAGGCAATTCCCTGCTTGAAAAAGACAAGATTGATTTGGCTAGGGATATTATGCTCAAGGCTAAGGAAAAGGGCGTGGGCTTCCTTCTTCCGATGGACAATCACGTCGGCGACAGATATGACCCCGAATGCACTGACCAGGTCGTAAACTCCGACGATATCCCCGACGGCTGGATGGGACTGGATATCGGCCCCAAAACCGAGGCGCTTTACGCGGGTGCGATCAAAGGCGCGGGAACTGTTGTCTGGAACGGCCCGATGGGAGTATCCGAATGGGAAAAATTCGCGTCCGGTACTATAGCCGTGGCAAAAGCGGTCGCGGATTCCGGCGCGGTTTCAATTATCGGCGGCGGCGATTCTGCGGCGGCGGTTGAGAATTTGGGTTTTGCCGATAAAATGACTCATATTTCCACTGGCGGCGGCGCGTCGCTTGAGTTTTTAGAAGGCCTTGAGCTGCCCGGCATCGCGGCCCTGAACGACAAATAAAACTTCTATTAGAGGACTTGTTCACATAACGACTATATGTGAACAGGCTCTAGATTAGAGCGTGTCGGCAAAACCGGCACGCTTTCATACATTTTGATATTGCTATAAAATAGTTAAGGAGAATGTGAAATGAACAAGGCTTTAAGGCCGGCCGTGATTGCCGGCAACTGGAAAATGAACAAGACTCCGGAGGAAACCGGGGCACTTATCAAAGAAATCGCGCCGCTTACCGAAAACGCGGCCTGCGAGGTGGTCGTCTGCGTCCCGTTTGTGGATCTTCACGCGGCGCTTACGGCGACCGGCGGCACTTCAATAAAGGTCGGTGCGCAAAACTGCCACTTTGAGGCATCCGGCGCGTTTACCGGCGAAATTTCCGCGCCTATGCTGAAATCCATTGGTGTGGAGTATGTCATAATCGGGCACAGTGAGCGCCGCGCCTATTTCGGAGAAACCGACATAACGGTGCAAAAACGCACCCGCGCCGCGCTGGACGCGGGACTAACGGTCATAGTCTGCGTAGGCGAAACCCTTGAACAGCGCGAACAGGGCATTACCAGAGAATTGTGTGCGCTGCAAAGTAAAATTGCTTTACAGGGCGTAAAATCCGATGAACTCGGCAGAATCGTCATAGCCTATGAGCCGGTTTGGGCCATAGGCACCGGACGCACCGCCACCGCCGACCAAGCCGAGGAGGTCTGCGGATGGATACGCGATACGCTTGCGGAGCTGTACGGGCGCGAATCCGCGGACGGCGTGAGCATTCAGTACGGCGGTTCTATGAACGCCGCAAACGCATATGAACTTTTATCCAAGCCAAATGTGGACGGCGGGCTTATAGGCGGCGCTTCACTTAAAGCCAAGGATTTTGCCGAGATAGTAAAAGCCACGAACCGGTAGTTTTAGGAGATTTGACTATAATCACATAATGAAAATATGAAAGGTTTTGCATTATGAAAAAACCGATTGCTTTAATAATTATGGACGGCTTCGGGCTTAATCCCGCACAGTCCGGCAACGCGGTAAAGGCCGCGAAAACGCCCTGTATTGATGCGCTGATGAAAGAATATCCAAACACCTCCATAGGCGCCTCCGGCATGGACGTCGGGCTGCCCGCCGGGCAGATGGGCAACAGCGAGGTCGGACACACCAATATAGGCGCGGGGCGGGTGGTTTATCAGGAGCTTACCCGCATATCCAAAGCGATAGACGACGGGGAGTTCGCAAAGAACCCCAAGCTTTTGGCGGCGTGTGAAAACTGCCGCCGGCACGGCACGGCGCTGCATCTTATGGGGCTTGTCTCAGACGGCGGAGTTCACTCCCACAACACGCATCTTTACGCGCTGCTGCGCATGGCGAAAAATCAGGGAATCAAAAAAGTTTATGTCCACTGCTTTTTAGACGGCAGGGATGTTCCCCCCGCTTCCGGTGCGGACTTTATAGACGAGCTTCAAAAGACTATGTATGATATCGGCGCGGGTAAAATAGCTACTGTCATGGGCCGCTATTACGCCATGGATCGCGACAATCGCTGGGAAAGGGTGGCCAAGGCCTACGCGGCGATGGTTTACGGCGAGGGCATAAAAAATCCCGATGCGGCTGACGCCGTTCGGAAATCATATGAGGAAATTGACGAAGAGGGCAAGCATATCACCGATGAGTTTGTAATCCCGGTGGTTTGTGACGCGGACGCGGTCATATCCCACGGCGATTCGGTCGTGTTTTTCAATTTCCGCCCCGACAGGGCAAGAGAAATCACCCGGACGCTGGTCGATCCTGATTTTGACGGATTCCCGCGCGAAAAAGGCTTTTTCCCGCTGTTTTTCGTTTGCATGACCCAGTATGACGCGGACATGCCTGACGTACATGTCGCGTTTACTCCTCAGTCTCTGCAAAACACCTTTGGGGAGTATATATCCGAGAGTGGCCTGACTCAGCTCCGCATTGCCGAAACCGAAAAATACGCGCATGTCACCTTCTTTTTTAACGGAGGCGTCGAGCAACCCTATAACGGTGAGGACAGGGTGCTGGTTCCTTCGCCCAAGGTCGCTACCTATGATTTAAAGCCGGAGATGAGCGCCTTTGAGGTGTGTGACAAGGTCTGCGAACGCATTATGTCCGGCAAGTATGACGTCATTATACTGAACTACGCCAACTGCGACATGGTCGGCCACACCGGGATATTTGACGCAGCAGTAAAGGCGGTCGAGGCGGTCGACGCCTGTGTCGGTCGCACGGCAGAGGCTCTCGCCAAAATGGGGGGAATCGCCCTTATAACCGCCGACCACGGCAACGCCGAGCAAATGACCGAACCGGACGGCTCACCCTTCACCGCGCACACGACAAACCCGGTGCCGCTGATTGTCACAGACAAAAACGTGAGCCTGCGCTCCGATGGGCGGCTTTGTGATCTTTCCCCGACCATGCTGAAACTTCTGAATTTACCTCAGCCAAAGGAGATGGACGGCGTAAGCTTGATTATATAGACTGCCGGGCAAGCATAGATAAAGCATAAAGCTCCGAATGAGAGTCTGTCTCATTCGGAGCTTTTATATTTGATGATTCTTAGAGCAATTTAATATAGGTCATAAGAAATAATCAAACTTGCCCTAAAATAACAATTTTTAAAGTCGTCTTTCTCGCCGCCAAAGGCACGCCTCGTTCGCTCTCTCTGCTCCGAAAAATTCATTTTGATCCGAAAATCCGCTGAGTTTGCTCCGCAAACCCTCTGCGACTGCGGTTTTTCTCCCCACCAATCATTTTTTCGGGCTCGGGNNGGCACGCACAGCAAATTAATATTTATTGTTTCTGTAATATATAGCCTATATTTTATTAATTTGATATAAGCGGTTATTCGCCCAGAGCCCTTTGCAGCCAGATAGTTCCTATATCCATTGCGTTGTAAAGACCACTTTTCTCGCTTTTTTTCACAAGCCGGTCTTTTGCGCGCATCTCCGGATCGGTGTACATAAGCTGTACAACAACCTTATCCGCAATCTCCAGCTCCCCCATTTTTTTGGTCGAAAGGATTTGCAGAAGGATTACATATTTATCACTCATATTCCCGTAATAAATTGTACTCCCGCTGCGGACAAGCGGCTTGCCCTTATAGGTTAAAAATTCCGAATCATTTTTCTTTGCTGCCAAGTACATACACTCCAGTCGAAAACAGTCTTCTTAACATGCTAACACAAAACACACTGATTTGCAAGCGTGAAGCGGGATTATTTCACCGACCACGATTAAAAGTACCAAAAAAATAATTTTATTGTAACACTATGGACGAAAACTGTTACAACGGTTACCGTATTGTTTCTGTAATCAAGCGATAAAAAATGCTATGATATGATCAAACTAATAGAGGAGAAGTCGCCATGAGAAAAATGAAAAAGGTTATGCTGGTATGCATGATTATCTGTTTAATTTCCCTTTGCGCGTGCGTCAACGATCCCGCAGGAGAAAGCGCTGTTTCAAGCCCTCCCGCAAGCGAAGCTTCGTTCGCCGTTTCATCCGAACCGGTAAATTCAGCGCCAAGCTCGCAGACCGCCGAATCCGAACCGGTTTTACCTGTGGACTTTTCGGGCGAGATTTTAAAGCTGCCCCAGCCGTCCGAACCCGCTATACTTTATCCGGTGTTCATCAAGGTCGCGGAGCCCGAGCTTACGATGTACGGCTGGGACGGCTACATAAGGGGCGCGCTGGATGAGAATTTCAATCCCGTTATAAAGGCTCAGCATAAGAACCTAAATCTGGCCAGCATTCCCTCGGACGGCGAGCCGCTGTATTATGAGGCGGACAACCCGGACAAGCCAGGCTCAGTGGACATTCTGGACACAAACGGCAAGCTTGTCTCCACAATAGACGTGGACCCCGACGATGAAGGCTACGGGCTGGGAGCATGCATTGACCGCAAATATTTTATCGCCGGCAGAACGGGAGCTTTTGCCGACCGCCTGTTCCGTCTGAACGGGGAGCGCATAACTCTGCCCGAGGGCCTTTCGGCAGTGAATTTTAATCCTACCAATCAGGAAGACGTATTCACCGTGAGCTATGACAACCGGGACTGTGAGGATGAAAGGATTCCAAAAGGCAACTATCTTCATATGTTTTTTAACGCTGAAACCGGGGATATAATCCCTACCGACGTGGACACCGCGCTTAAATCTGATGAGGAATACAGACTTGATCACAA
>DOZQ01000062.1 GCA_003517915.1 Oscillospiraceae bacterium
GAAATTGGACAAAGAATAAAGCATAACTCAACTTCCCCCTGAATATCTATAAAATAAGATTATAGACATGCTTTTAGATATTCGGGAGGGGATTATAAATGAATGAAAAACGTTCCGACAACGCAAAGCAGGGAATTCTTACTGCCATGACTCCCATACTGATTGGATCGGGCGTCGGTGTGGTTGTTATTTTGCTTTTGCTTGTTTTATTTTCGCTGATTTTGACCATCAGCGATTTCGGTTCGGGTGTGCTCATGCCTATGTCCACCGTCTGTGTTGGATTCGGCGCGCTGGCTGCTGGCTTTGCCGCATCGAAAATCAACGGTAAAAACGGCTTCATAACAGGCATGATGTCCGGGGCGGTGTTATATGTTTTGTTCCTTTTGATTTCGCTTATTGTAAGCGGAGGGGCTATCAGCATGGTCAGCTTTTTCAGGCTTATTATAATGCTGGTCTGTTCGGCCATAGGCGGGATATTGGGAATTAATTTAAAACGCAAAAAGAAATATGTTTGAATTTGGGACGAAAATATGATAAAATATGACCGGTCAGCGTTTTGTGATATGGCTGACCGGCTATATTTAAGTTTAAATGGGGGTTTTCTTGTGAAGCATATTAAAACGGTAAATAAGGCAAATTTAAAAGAAACGGCCTCAAAGGGTGGCTGCGGCGAATGTCAGGCTTCCTGCCAGTCGGCCTGCAAGACTTCCTGCACGGTGGCCAATCAGCGCTGCGAGAAATAAGATTTATAGTTTACGTGTTTTAGGGACAGAAGGGCTGTCCCTTTCTTTGCATTTTTGGGAAGGGATATTTTATGATACATAAATATAAACTGAACGGCTATAACATTCTTTTGGATGTTTACAGCGGAGCCGTTCATATAATAGACGAGCTCTGCTTTGAGCTGCTTGAGTTGATATCAGAAGAGGATATCACAGCGGATTCCCGTCCGTCGGCGGCGTTTTCCGCGCTGGCGGGGAGATATGCTCCTGCCGATATTGAAGAGGCTTATGCGGAGCTGCGTTCGCTGTTTTTGGCGGGGCAGCTGTTCTCAAAGGATGATTACGGTGTGTTTGCCGATAAAATAAGGCCGGCGCCCGTAAAGGCTATGTGCCTTCATATTGCCCACGATTGTAATCTGCGCTGTGAATACTGCTTTGCCGCCAAGGGGGATTTTGGCAGGGGACGCAAGCTGATGGACTTTGAAACAGGAAAAAAGGCCATTGATTTTTTGATAGAGCAGTCCTCCGGAAGGCACAATCTTGAGGTGGATTTTTTCGGCGGTGAACCGCTTATGAATATGGATACCGTGAAAAGGCTGGTAGCTTACGCCCGTTCGCTTGAAAAGCTCCACAATAAGAAATTCCGGTTTACCCTGACCACAAACGGCCTGCTGCTTGACAGCGATAACATGGATTTTATAAACGCCGAGATGTCTAATGTCGTGCTTTCAATCGATGGACGAAAGGAAATCAATGACCGTCTGCGCGTAACTCCTGGAGGCAAGGGCTCTTATGACGTGATAGTGCCGAAATATCAGGAGCTTGTAAAACGGCGCGGCCGTGACAAGCATTATTATGTACGCGGAACCTTTACAGGGTATAATCCTGATTTTACAAAGGATGTGCTGCGGCTTTATGAGCTGGGATTTGATCAGATATCGGTCGAACCGGTTGTTTCGGAGCAGGGTCTGCCGTACGCAATAAATCCGGAAGATCTGCCACGGATATTTACGGAATATGAAACTCTGGCAAAAACCATATTGGAGATGAAGCGGCGCGGCGACAAAATCAACTTTTTTCATTTTATGCTCGAGCCGGACAGCGGGCCATGCGCCATAAAGCGGTTGCGCGGCTGCGGCTGCGGTAACGAATATGTGGCGGTCACGCCGGAAGGAGATATTTATCCCTGCCATCAGTTTGTCGGCAATGAAGACTATAAAATGGGCAGCGTGTATTCTGGTGAATTAGATACAGGGATGAAAGAGCGGTTTTCAAAGACAAGCATTTATCATAAGCCGGACTGCCGGGACTGCTGGGCTAAGTTTTATTGCAGTGGTGGATGTAATGCAAACAATCTGCAATACGCGGGGGATATCAACACGCCGCATGAAATGTCCTGCCGGCTGGGGGAAAAGCGTCTTGAATGCGCGCTTATGATAATGGCGGCATTGGCGGAATAAATATTGCAAGCATGGGATGAAGTTTATTTAATTTGTCGTAAAACTTGTTTATTTGTCATAATTGGGTGTTGATGTGAACGCTGCACAGTGATATAATATTATTGGATATTTTCAGTTTAATAATATTGGAGGAAGAAATATGCGATCTATTCACCCTTATGAGCCGTATGTTCCTCAAAACGCGGAAAAGCTGATTATAGGAACTATACCGCCGTACAGGTTTTGCATTAAACCACTTAAATTGTTTGCCCGTGATGTGAATTTCTTTTACGGTTCCCGTGACAGTGCTTTTTGGGAATTGCTTTCAGCGGCTACTGGTAAAGAATTTGATTATGAAAACACAGAAGCTGCGGTAAATCAGCGAAAAGACTTACTTAGAGAGCTTAAAATTGGTATTACGGATGTAATAAAAAGCTGTATACATAAAGACGGCAAGTCGGATGATAAATCATTAGAAGATGAGGAAGAAAAGAAACTTAAAAAACTACTATCGCAGAATTCTAAAATAAATACATTCTTATATACAAGTGGGCGTGTGAAAACGCTGATGAACGCTTTTGCGGATAAAAGAGAGCACGCTTGGACTGTGCCGAAAAAAAGAGGCACGGTTGTTATTGACGACAAAAAATATAACGTGACCGTTTTATATTCACCGGCACCTTCGGCTTTACGCGGTATGGGAAAAGACGGAGCTAAAATACGCGAGGCACAATATAGAGAAGTTTTCGGATCATAGAAATTTGCTTTAAAATGTCTCATCAGAAAATACAAAAAATAGATACGTATGCTGCGGTGCTTTTTATTCTGTAATATTGACATATTTTCGGGTGGGCTGTATAATACTAAAAGAGGAAACCGGCTAAACGGCGGTTGTCCGGATTAAAAGGTTAAAAAGCCGTCTGTTCTCATACAACAGGCGGTTTAGTTTATACAAATATTCCACTTGGGAGGAAGCTATGACACTTAGGGAAAGTTTACTTGAAAAAATAAGTACGAGAAAAATGATTGTAGGCGTAGTCGGGCTGGGATATGTCGGTCTGCCTTTAGCGGTTGAAAAAGCGAAGGCGGGCTATAAAACAATAGGGTTTGACATACAAAAAAGCAAGGTGGATATGGTCAATCGGGGTGAAAACTATATTGGTGACGTTGTGGACAAAGATCTCGCGGAATTGGTCAGCTCGGGCATGCTGTCGGCCACAACCGATTTCAGTGCCATAGGCCAGGCGGATTTTATTGCCATATGTGTCCCCACCCCGCTGGACGAGCATCAGCAGCCGGATATCAGCTATGTTGAAAGCAGCTCGAGAGAGGTGGCGAAATATCTCAGGAAGGGCACGGCGGTAGTGCTGGAATCCACGACCTATCCGGGTACGACTGAGGAACTGATCCGGCCGATTTTAGAACAAGTGTCAGGCCTTGTCTGCGAAAAAGATTTTTATTTGGGCTTTTCTCCCGAGAGGGTTGATCCGGGCAATTTAATCTACAAGACCAAGAATACGCCTAAGGTGGTTGGCGCTATCGGTAAAGACGCGACCGAAGTGATTTCGACTGTCTACCGCAGTGTGCTGGACGGTGATGTTTTTGAGGCGTCCTCGCCGCGCGTCGCCGAGATGGAAAAGATACTTGAAAATACCTACCGCAACGTAAATATAGGCCTAATTAATGAATTGGCAATGCTCTGCGATAAAATGGATATAAACATCTGGGAAGTGATTGAAGCGGCCAAAACCAAGCCCTACGGATTCCAGCCGTTTTATCCCGGACCGGGACTGGGCGGCCACTGTATTCCGCTTGACCCCTATTATCTATCATGGAAGGCCCGCGAATACGGCTTTCACACTTCAATGATCGAAGCTTCCGGCATGATCAACGACCGTATGCCGGAATATTGTACCGACAGGGCGGCAAAAATCCTAAACAGATTTGTAAAGAGCCTTAATGGATCAAAAATCCTGCTGGTGGGCATGGCCTATAAGCCGGATATTGACGATTACCGTGAAAGTCCGGCGATAAGGGTCAGCGAATGTCTTTCAGAGCAGGGAGCTAATGTCGAATATTTTGACCCCTATATCAGCCGTTACCGTCATAAAAACAAATATTATGACGGTCTTTGTGAACTGGACGCTGAAAAAATCGCGGGCTATGATCTAGTGATAATTACCGCCGCGCACACAAATGTTGATTATGCGATGCTGCAAAAAAACGCGGTCTTTATTTTTGATACCAAAAACGCGATGAAAAATATAGAAAACCGCGAAAATATTGAGCTGTTATAGGATAAACTTTATAATTTTGACTTAAGGAGTTAAATCCGCTATGAATTACGCGCTTATCGGCTGCGGCAGAATCTCCGCGAACCACATCGCCTCGGCGGTGGAAAACAATTTGAACATTACGGCACTTTGCGATTTACTGCCTGAGCGCATGGAGGAGTTAAAGCAGCGTTATCATCTGCCGGACAGTGTGAAGTTTTACACCGACTACCGGGAGATGCTACGGCTTGAAAAAATCGAACTGGCCGCTATAGCTACTGAAAGCGGAAAGCATGCCGCCATAGCCTTCGACTGCATAGAGGCGGGGGTAAATCTCATTATTGAAAAACCGATCGCGCTGTCTATAAGCGACGCCGACCGGATTATAGAGCGAGCTGAAAAGAAAAAAGTATGTGTTTGCGCCTGCCATCAAAACCGCTTTAATAAATCCGTGCAGAAAATTCGCTCGGCGGTGGAAACAGGACGTTTCGGGCGGCTTTTTCACGGCACGGCGCATATTTTATGGAACCGGGGAGAGGAGTATTACCGGCAAGCTCCTTGGCGCGGCACATGGGAGCAGGACGGCGGCGCGCTTATGAATCAGTGCATTCACAATCTTGATTTGCTGCGCTGGATGATGGGGGACGAGATCGAGGAGGTATTTGCCTACACCGACCGGATCTGCCATCCGTATATTGAGGCGGAGGATTTGGGTTTAGCGGTGATTAAATTCGCGGGCGGTGCCTACGGCCTGATCGAAGGGACGACGAATATCTATCCTCAGAATTTGGAGGAAACTCTCTGCCTGTTCGGCGACAGAGGCACGGTGAAGGCCGGCGGGAAATCGGTTAACATAATTGAGGAGTGGCGATTCGCTGACTCTTTGGATATTTCTGAGGATGTGAAGGCGCAGTACAGCGAAAATCCACCCAATGTTTATGGGTTCGGACACTCGCCGTTATACCGTGACGTAATCGGGGCAGTTAAAGAAGGGCGTGCGCCCTATATTGACGCCAAAGCGGGGAAACGCGCGCTTGAACTGGTGCTTGGGATTTATGAGTCGGCGGCAAAACATAAGCCGGTGCGGTTTCCGCTGAAAAGCTCCGGCACGCTGAATTTTCGCGGCCGGTTTGATCAGGCTTAACAAAACTGTTATCAAGGAGAATGGTCTATGTCCGATTTTTTCGCGCATGAAAGCGCTTATATTGACGATGACGTGTCGGTAGGATCCGGCACAAAGATATGGCATTTTACCCATTTACAGTCCGGCGTGAAAATAGGCCGGAAGTGTGTGCTGGGTCAAAATGTGTTTGTCGGCAGAGGGGTAAAAATCGGGGATCATGTGAAGATACAAAACAACGTTTCGGTGTATGAGGGGGTCGAGCTTGAGGATTATGTCTTCTGCGGCCCTTCAATGGTTTTTACCAACGATATAAATCCAAGAAGCGAATTTCCCAAGGGCAGTGCGAATTTCAAAAAAACACTGGTGAAAACAGGCGCTACAATCGGTGCGAACGCGACGGTTTTATGCGGAAACACAGTCGGCGCGTACGCGCTTATTTCCGCCGGGGCGGTTGTTACCTCCGACGTGCCGGATCACGCGCTGATGATCGGGGTTCCGGCTAAACGGCAGGGCTGGATCTGCCGGTGTGGGGTCCGTCTCGGCGCGGAGCTTACGTGTAAGGTCTGCGGCAGAGCGTATAAAGAATCGGAACGGGGACTTAAAGAAGTTACGGTTGACTAGCTACAAAAAGGAGATAACATATGCAGTTTAGGGATTTAAACGCGCAGTACCGGTATCAGAAATCGGATATTGACAAAGCCGTCGCAGGAGTTCTTAGCGGCGGCAGATATATTTTGGGGGAAGAGGTATCAATCCTTGAAAAAGAGCTTGCGGAGTATGTAGGTGTAAAGCACTGCGTTAGTTGCGCAAACGGAACCGACGCGCTTGTCATGGCTTTGATGGCGCTGGATATCAAAGCAGGAGATGCGGTGTTTGTGCCAAACTTCACATTTTTCGCCACCGCTGAAGCGGTGTCTTTTATCGGGGCTGTGCCTGTTTTTGTCGATGTGCAGGAAGCTACTTTCAACCTTGATCCAGAAAAGCTTGAGGAGGCAATAAAGGCCGTCATTTTAAAGGGGCACTATAATCCGGCGGCTGTCATAGCCGTCGATTTATTTGGTTTGCCCGCCGATTACCAGAAGATTTCAGAGATTACACGCCGCTATTCACTTTATCTTATTGAAGACGGGGCACAGGGCTTCGGTGGAGCGATAAATGGTCGGCGCGCCTGCGGCTTTGGAGATATTTCAACGACCTCATTTTTTCCGGCCAAGCCGCTGGGCTGCTACGGCGACGGCGGCGCGCTGTTCACCGATAATGGTGCCTATGCCGAATATTTAAAATCCATTCGGATGCATGGGAAGGGCGGGGACAAATACGACAATGTGCGAATCGGCATGAATTCCCGTTTGGATACGATTCAGGCAGCCATACTAAGAGTAAAGCTAAAATACTTTACGCGGTTTGAGCTGGACGCGATAAACAAAGCGGCTGCACGATATGACAACGGATTAAAGACTGTGGCGGAAACGCCGTTTATACCTGAAGGTTTTTTTTCAAGCTGGGCGCAGTATACCCTGCGGCTGAAAAATCACGCTCAAAGGGAACATATGGCTTCCGTGCTCAAAGAGAGGGGGATACCCACTATGGTGTATTATCCCAAAACCATGTCGCAGCAGCTGGTCTACCATGGCATGGAATATCCCGGTCTCTCGGTTTCCGAAAGCCTGAGTGATCGGGTGCTGTCACTGCCCATGCACCCTTATTTGGAGGAAAGCGAGATAGATAGAATATGCTCTGAAATAAAAAATATCTTGAATAAATAATAGGTGAGCTATATGGACTGAAGTATAGTATTAGATATTTATTGAAAAAAATTTTAAGCATTATGTCGAATACACTTGACATAATGGCAAATACATGTTACTGTAAGCTTAACAAAAACAAACGAAATATGGAAGGGGTCTTAATGATGTCTTATAAAAGTATACGGACTATTGTCAGCATGGTGTCGGGGGTCTTGCTTGTTATCGCCTATGTTATCTACGCTCTTTCGGGCGCGGCGCCCTCGCCCGAAAATTTAGGCTTGTGGGCGGTTTCTATGCTGGTGTTTATTGGGATAAGCGTAGGTACGGCGATTGTGATACAAATCGTTTTTCACATTGTGTTTGCGGTCATTGCCGCGGTAAAAGAAAGACAGCATGACAATGCCGCAGTCGAGAGAATAATCAATTCGTCGATGGTCGAGGACGAAAGAGAAAAGATGATTGATCTTAAGTCGTCACATGTCGGTTATGTAATTGCCGGATTGGGTTTTGTCGCCGCCTTGGCTGCTCTGGCATTTGGATGGCCCGCCTTGGCCATGCTCCATATTTTGATGGGTGCGTTTTTTATCGGCTCGGCCGCCGAGGGGATTCTCAGCATTTATTACAGCGAGAAAGGAATGTAGCCGTCATGGAAAGAACAAAACCAATCATCGTAGTATATTCATACCATCACATGAACACCGAAAAAATTGCACATGCTATGGCCGATGTACTTGGAGCGGAGGTTAGGTATCCGAGGGAGATTGAAAGAAAATTAAATGAATACAATTTCGTCGGGTTTGGCGCTGGAATAGACAGTGGAAAGCACTATGCCCCGCTACTTGATTTTGTGGGCGGGTTGCCATATACAAAAGGCGGTAAAGCTTTTATTTTCTCTACGAGCGGAGTTATGAGCAAAAAAAAGATGCTGCGAAACCATGAGACGTTACGCGAAATATTACGCTCAAAAGGCTATGATATCTTAGATGAATTTGCTTGCAAGGGCTTTAATACAAACAGCGTGCTCAAGTTTATAGGAGGGATAAATAAAGGCAGCCCGAACGATGAAGATATAAACGCGGCGAGGGAGTTTGCGGCTGTATTGAAAAAACTTATTTAAGGCTGGATAAAAGAAATGAAAAAAAAGATGATTATTACAAATAAAATACGCATGCTCAGGTTTTTTGCCGGCGAAATGACCCAGCTTGAGCTTGCGGAAAAAGCCGGAGCGTCAAGACAGACGATAATGGCGCTTGAAGCGGGGAAGTATACGCCGTCTTTAGAGCTGGCCTTTCGCATAGCGGATGTTTTTGACGTGCCTATAGGCGAGGTATTTGAGTGCAGGCCGGAGGAAAATTCGTGTGTTTGACTATAGCTCCAGAAAAAAGCGCTTGACAATTTTCTGATAAATGCATATAATAACGAAAACGATATGTAAAACCTA
>DOZQ01000007.1 GCA_003517915.1 Oscillospiraceae bacterium
CCGTTCTTGCCCTTGTGGTCGCCCGCCAGCGGCGTCGGCCACATACGCATGGTCTGTTCGTCTACCTGTTCCCGCAGATTGCCCGGCCGAGAGCGTCCCTTGCGAAAAGTATTCGCATGATGAATCAAGGCTTCCGGCGAGCGCTGCGGCAAGTGATCCATCGTGTTCGGCGTCGCCCAAATATCCCACGATGAAGCATCGCATACGCTGATGCGGGGCGTCGACGGCACAAGCCGGAAATACAAACGCCCTTGTTTTGTAACCGGCGCTTTCCATGTCAGTAATCGTTTGGTCGAGTTCCATTCCGACGAACCCAGCAACATTTTCTCCAAGCATCCAAGCGGGCCTGAGTTCTTCGACAATTCTAAACATCTGAGGCCAGAGGTGACGGTCGTCCGCACGGCCTCGGCGCTTCCCGGCCTGAGAAAACGGCTGGCAGGGGAATCCGCCGCTGATGAGCGTGGGCGAGTCGAGCCCGGTTTTTTCTTTGAAACTTTTTCTTGTGACATCGCAAATCTCCTTCCATTTTGGCACATGAGGCCAATGTTTTTCTAATATTTTGGTGGGGTAATCGGCATTGTCGCACTGCGCGACTGTGGAAAATCCCGCCCATTCCGCGGCTAGATCAATCCCGCCGATGCCGGTAAACAGGCTTAGATGAGTTAAATCCGTGTGATTATGACGGTTGCTATTTGGCATAGTTGACTCCTTTCGCGCGTTATTTTTCTGCCTTTTGGCCGTGCCGTTTATACATGATTGAGGTCACGGCGGCAAGGATTTTTAGCTTTGGCTTTTGGAGCGATGAGACAGGGTGTATATGGGGTCAAAGTGCCATAATTTCACATGATTGTTTGCTGCTGTCAAGTTTATAAATATAACCGCGATAATTTGTCGAGTGGCGACTTTCGTGCTTCAAAATATCAAAATACATTGAATCTGGAAATTATTTGTGATATCATGAATGCTAAGAAAACTTCACAGTTATGGGGAGATAATCACCGGAGCGTCTATGCTGCCTTCAAGCCGGACAGACTGCCCGACGTGGCGTGTACCGGCCTCCGAGAACGCAGCCGCGAGATATCCCTCAACAACACTTTTATACGAACGGACGGTCAGGGCGTCTTCGGCAACGGAAGCGTTGATCAGCGACTGCATGACCGGCGCCGCGATGTGTGTCAGCTTTATGCCGTATTCAAGCCCGGTCGCAATCACCTGTTTCGCGAGAATCCTGATTTTGGCCTCATCCGTTAATTCCTGAAACTCCACAAAACAGTTGAATCGGCTGGCGATTTCACGCAGCACACCTGTCTCGACAAAAGCCTTCCTCGCGGCCTCCGTGTCGCGGTAAATACGCTGAGTCAACGTGTCAAAGCTATTATCCGTAGGCTCTTCGCGATAATCGGCCTCGACGGCGCTATCCTGAACGCGGAGATTTTCGACATCGTCAGTCCGCGCAAAGCCAAACTTGCCTTTATTGGCTGTGTTTCCGAGACAAAAATTCGAGGTAAACACAAAAATGCAGCGGCGAAAATCATATTCACGGGAATGATCCGCCAGCTCTTTTCGGGCGGCGCACCGGCCCTCGTCCAGAACGGACATAAAGGTTTTCAGCACCTCCGGATGGGCTTTGTCCAGCTCGTCAAAGATAAAAACCGTATAAGGATTATGGACTGCCGCTTCAAACACAGGCGCGTCATCATATCCGACATAACCCGGCGGGGAGCCGGTCAGCCGATAAACGCTGTGTGCTTCGGTAAAGGTATTCAGCTCCGTCCAGACGGTCGTGTAAGTATTGCGGCCAAGGCGTGACAGGATTTTTGCGAGCGCCTTTGCCGTCTCGGACTTTCCGGTACCCGTCGGGCCATGGCAGATCAAGGATAGCGGCCTTCGCGGGGAACGCTTGCTTATATGAAGAAAAGTCTGATGTGCGATGGTCGCAACCGCTTTTTCCTGACCCATTATCTGCTTTTCCATCTCGCGCTGAATCACTGTATAATCCGGAATAGATAGAACCGATTTTTCAGGCGGAGAAATCTTGTCCATGTTGACGACAGCGTCCAAATCATATAAGTCATTTTCCTGTGTGGGCGTTATTTCATTGGGCTGCGCTGCGGGAACCGAATCGGAGGGCAATGCCTGAAAAAAGCGCTTCATCTTGCAGAAGGTTTCAAAAAACTGATGCGGGCCGCCGCTTAAAGCTGTCATTGCCCGGTTGTTGCCGGAGTAGCGGACAGACCCCTCCAAAAATATCACATAATATGCCGACTCTTTATAAAACCCGGCTGTGGCCTGTGCCGGCAGGCATCCCGCCGGCAGCTCACAGTTCTCGAACCGGAGCGCCTGCCTGCTCGGCAGAGCGTCGATCCTTTGTTGCAGCGCGCGGTAATCTCGATCGGAGGCCCGCGCGAACTCAGCTAATTTCATCTCGAACCTCCCCGCGCCAATCCGTGCGCGTATCCTTGATTTTTCCTTTCAAGGCCGGCAAATCTCCGGTACCGCCGCAAAGCGGGCAGGTCGGGTAACCGGTCGCCTCATTATTAGGCGTCTGCGGAATCCATATAGTCTCGTCAAAAAAGCCAAATTCAGGGTTTGCGGCATCCTCGAAGATATTCAGGCCGAGAGCTTCACCGGCCAAAGGGTTCATGCGGATCATCACAAAATTCCGGTCGGCAACCTTGTCGAGCATATCGTTATACACACAGGATTTATCCTCGCGGTAAAGCAGAAGCATCAGCGCGATTTGGCCCTTTGTGGCATTGACGCGGGTGATCGCGAAAATGGGTGTGCCGTCTGAGGTGACATCGTTTTTGTAACCGCTTTCATATGCTTCGTATCGGCTGTTCATGGCACAGCGCGGGCAGCCGCTGTTGGTGACACCCGGATAACTGAAATAGATTTCCGCCGCCATGCCGCCGCGATAGAGCTGCGCCGCTAAATATGGCGTACCGTACCGCATGGCCAATGCCGCAGACCGGGCCTGAGCGTGAAAGCTGTCGGTGCAGCCGCAAATCAGTACGTCGGTCGGACTTTTACATAACACCTTTCCGACAATGCCCGCGAACTCGTCGTCGGTCATGGAATCGTCAAGGAATCTTGGCACGACGGTCACATTGGCCGCTGGGTTGATGTCTAGAATCCGCTCACACACGACCTCGGCTTTGCTGCGGCCCAGCTCGCTTACAAAAACCTGTTGTGTGGCGAGGTTGGTCGCGGCGACCGTATCGCCCTCGATCAGGACAAAATTGCCAACGCCGCTCCGCGCCAGTTCCTCTACGAAAGCCCGTGTGCCGCCCAAGCCAACGCAAACGACGGTTTTTCGGCGTAAAACATCAAGCGGATATAAAGATTCAATCCGGTCAAACCGTGGTTTAATGAGCTTATCTTGGTGTTTGCGGTTTTTATCGTTTAGCCTACGGGTGTATTCCCGAGCCACCGCGATGGGCTGCGGGCGGCAATGGACACATTCTTCGAACATATACGGAAAGAGCTCTATCGTACCGTCCGCTGGATTTTTAACGTTAACGATCGGCATAAAGAATTTTCCGCGGACATCCAGCGCTTTCATAATGGCTTTTACATATTGAAAATCCCCCTCAGAAGGCTTTGTATGCCCCTTCGGATGTGAATGAATTACACCGACAATTTCAATGTCCTTGGCGTTCCACCCGGTAATCACCTGATTGATCACAGCGGTGTCGGGCGAATATGTACCGCCGGTGGTGTGCGCGGAGTAGTCGAAATAATAGTGGTCGACGGTTTTTCCGCCGTCGCCGGAACCGAGGATTCCGCCGGTTTCTGCAGGGTGGCGGCCGATCGTCCCGCAAATTTGGTCATAAACTTGCTTGGTGATAGTGAGCTCCATTGCTGACATTAAAATCACTCCTCGTTACTTTTTAATAAGCGTTTGACAATTTCATCGAAATCGACGCCGCTGCGGATGTAAAGCGCGGTGGCGTCCGACCATAAAGAGGCCACCGCTTTGGCCTGTTCAAACGTGGCAATCCGGCCCGCCCAACAGATATAGTCGTAAGTCTCACCGGAGGTATGCAGCCGGTGGGTCGCGTGGAACGAGGTGTTCCGAGCTTTGTAATCCATGCGGTTTATGATGTATATCCGCCAGCCGATAGCAGGGCCGCCGTCCATAAAGACGAAATCCATTTGCAGCGACCGGTCACCGGTGGTATAGCCGATTCTTTGGTAAGTCACAGTTTTTACCTCCCTTCATGTAAAATCCGACGCCATTAAGGGATGCGGCGGAATCCGCACGGGAACAAATATTGCTCGGATTCCGCCCAAATCACGGTTTAGCAGAATGTGCCTTCCGGCAGGTTCCCCTGACGGCCGCCGCAGAATGTGCCTTCCGGCAGGTCACCCTGACGGCCGCCTGTGCTGCATATGTATTTCAGCATTTATCTTCACCTCTTTTCGTTTTTGATTTGAAGGCCTTCACTATCCAAAGGACAAAAGATTATGAGTTGAGTACAATATCAGCGGAAATGTTCTAATTCTTTTTTCAGCTGTGCAAAGAGCTTGTTTTTACGGTTATTAACGCATTTTTGCGAAAGGCCCACTCGGGCGGCAATCTCGCGCTCAGAGAATCCGGCGCTGAACAGCATGATGATTTGGCGGTTTTCCGGCTCAAATTTATTGATGGTACCATATAGCGCCTCAAGCAGCAGCTTGTTCTCTACGAGTTGTGATATATAGACGGGTTCGGGAACCTCATAGCCGTCTTCGTTGATTTTTTCCAATGATACAGGCCGCCCGTCGCGGTCTCCATTGCAAAGGCGGCAGTTTTTCATGCATCGCCGGCCGTTTTCATCCCGGCAGCGCCCCGCTCGCTCTTGCTGCTTGTGTTCCGCCCAGACCGGGCGCTTATATGCAAAGTAAACTTCTTCTGTGACGGCGACCTGCTCGCCGTTGATTTCGAGATAACGCTGCTTATTGTTTGTCATGGTTAACGGCTCCTTTGATTTTCAGATTTCTGAAAACCGCGAGAGCCGTCCTGATTTATCCACGGAGACAAATAAAAAAGACGACCGAAGATGCCTTATAAAAGGCATCCGCAGCCGTCAATGCGGTCTCTCGCGGATCAGATATATTTAGGGTTATGTATGTACTATGCCGGTTTTTTGCTGTTGGTAACCTGTGGTTTGCCACCGGGACTCCAATGAATTAGGGAGACACATTTTTTGGTTTTGATCTCAAGAACAATGCCGTCTGTGGATTCGTAAATCCGGCATATGAGTTTACCGTCTGCGTTACGAATATCAGTGTACATTTACCTCACTCCTTTTACTATGCAGCACAAGTCATTGCGTTTGGTATGGCTATATTCTCCTCCTTTTTATACCAAAGAGCGAGGACGCTTGCGGACAGTTACGGACGCGGCAAATATAATTATCTTAAAGATGAAAGGGGCAATCCATTGAAAACAAAGGATTATCAGGACTTCATTGATTTCGCAAATATTCTGAAAAGCTTTTATGGAAAGCCTAACGGGAGCAGCGTAAATCAAGGCGAGTTTGTCGGTAAACTGTTCGAAAACATTTGCAACGCTGATATTGGGATTCAAATTTCCAATGATCCGGGAACGCTGGGGGCTTATTTAAACAAGAGAAGTATTTATCCGAATGTCAGCACGGTGCTCCTTTCTACTCAAAACAAAGGGAAATTCAAACGCTGGATTATGCGTAAATCTGTCACTGATGATGCAATTAAAACCTTGTTAGAAGAACTGGAGTCTTTTGTAAATAGATGTCCTCGTTTTGAAGACAATAAACATAAATTATTAAAGCTTTGCTCGCTTGAAACTGCCGGTGATTTTGCCGCTGCCATATTTATCAATATACTTTTGACTCCAGACGAGGCCAGAAAAAAGCAAACAAAGTACATCTCCGAGCACAGCAAAAAGGCCGTCCGGCAATTTGTGGGCCGGACGGCCGAATTGGACGATGTAAAAAAGTTGCTTGCGTCAAACAAGCCGCAGATGATTTGGATTCACGGTATGGGCGGGCTGGGCAAGACACAGCTGTGCCGTAAACTGTTTTATGATTTGGCCGGGAAATTCCCGTTTTTAGGCGGGATTTCTTTTGACGGCAGCTTCAAGCAATCGGTTGTGAATCAAATTGTCTGCGAAAAAAATGATTCCGACCTCGAGCACGCATACAACAACACAATAGAATTTATCAACAGCAAAGGCGCCGGACTGGTGTTATTCATTGATAATGTGGAGGGTAACGGAGCAAATATCGCGGAGCTGGAAAAACTGAACTGCCACGTAATCGTGACCTCCCGAAACGCCGCGCCGGATATATTCACAGAAAAAGCGCTGGGATTTTTGTCCCTCAGCGAATGTAAGAAGCTGTTTTACAATCACTACAAAAGAAAAAAGGATGACTCGGTTAACGAAGTCATCCATCGGGCGGGGTATTTGACTTTGGCGGTGGAGCTGCTGGCGAAAACTGCCGCGGCCATCGACATTTCCACCGTGGAACTGCTCGGCAAGCTGATCGAAAAATCCTTTGACCTGAAAACTGTGGTCGAGACCAATTGGGACAATAATGAGGAAGCTCAAAACAAGGCTGTGGCGGATCAATTCGGCATCGTGTTTTCTTTTTCGGGTATAAAAGACGACGGCGAAAAGATTTATGTCCTCAAAAACATGTCCGTTTTGCCGTATCTGGCGACGCGGCAGAAGCTGCTGTGCGAGTGGCTGGCTCTGGATGATGAAAGCGCGATTTTTCGCAATTTATATGACGCCGGGTGGCTGCAATATTCCGGTGAAGACGGGTATTTAATGCACCCGGTGATCAGTTATACGGTGAAACGGGAGCTTGCGCCGACTTTTTTTGAATGCGCCCGGCTCGTATCGGCGTTTATTGACGCCATTGAATTTACTGAGCTAGAAAGTGTCTTTGAAGTCCTGGAGTTCGCACCCTACGCACAGGAATTGGCGGATTACTTTAGGAACGAATCAAATTATCCGGCGGAAATGGCGCTGTTATATATACGTTTGGCCAGCGTGTTCCGCGCAAACGGTGAGTATAATTTAGCTTGGCAATATGGAACTACGGCGGAGTATTTTATCGGGACAGAAGAAAATACAGACAAAAATCTTGTGGCTCTTGTTTATAATATTTTGGCGGACATATGTACAGATATGCGCAACATGAATGCTGCGGGAATACGATATGCGGAGTTGGCGGTCAGTGCCGCTGAGGAATCCGACGACCCCGAGCCGCTTCTGCTTTCGGCGGCTTATCATAATCTCGCGGGACTTTTAGCGCAGCAGGGCAATGATTTTGACAGAGCGAAAAAGATGGCTTTTAAGGCGATTGAGATCCGTCAGGATTTGCACTTTTACGGCGATATCCATCTGGCCAACACATACCGTACACTGGCTTTTATTCTGCGAAACAGCGGAGATACCGGCGGTTCTCGAAAATATATGGAACGGTGTCTCCATATTATGAGAGGCGTCTATGCCGACAAACCCAATCATCCAAGCCTTGCCATCACATACAACAATTACGCCCGAATCCTTTGTGAAATAAAGGGGCAATTGGACTGCGCGATTGATTACTATAAAAAGGCGATAACGATCCGTGAGACAAACAATCCCGACGACCCTCGGCTGGCGCTCAATCACAACAACATTGCGTCGGCATATTTGCAAAAAGGCGACTATGCGATTGCGGTCAAACATTTATCAACATCAATTGATATGGATGTAAAAAATCGCGGGGATGAGCATCCTGATCTGGCGGGTACATATTACACGATGGCTTTGGCTCAATTTTTATCTTCCGATTACAGTCAAGCCGTCGTTTACGCAAAAAAGAGTATGGGTATAAAAACGACGGCGCGGGACGAATTGGAATGCCGCTGTTTGGTTGCACGATGTTATTATGAGATGGGACAAAAAGAGATTGCCCGGCAAGAAATTGAAGATGTGATTGCGTTTTGCAATGTGAATGGAATCGACCCGGAAAAGGTTGATCATTACACTGAATGCATGGAGATTTATGAGGATTTTGTGATAAAGTAATAATTGCTTAAAAATATACAAAAACTCCAATTGCGATTTGTTAAACACATAATCATTGCTCATCTCACCGCCGATAGACCTGTGTTCGGATTCCGCCGCGGGCGCAACCCCTTGCGCCCTCATTCCCCTCATGCTAAAATGTCCACGATATGAGTTGGGGCAGGAAAAGTTACGAAGACCCGGTGCCGGCGCGTGAGGACGCGGAGCCGGATTATTCGGAGCCCGCCGATTTCTCAGAAAGCGCGGATTACTCCGATTACGACGATCCAGACAAAGCTGCCTATCATCACGGTCCTAAACACGGCGAAAATTTCCAAACCTATTA
>DOZQ01000237.1 GCA_003517915.1 Oscillospiraceae bacterium
ACAATTGGGTTGCCCTCATATTTGGTCCAGGGGCCGAGCGGGCTGTCGGCGGTAGCGTAGCCCTCGCCGTAGAACTGATTTTCAAAGTTGTTACATGAATAAACGATGTAATATTTGGATTTACGCTCACCGTTTTGGTTATAGTAGAATTTCATAGTAGTGGAGCCTTCGGCCCAGCGGCGGTTCTTTTTCGTGCCGCTATAATCCACATAGTCGTTCACATGGCCGTTTTCCCAGGACTGCTTTTGCATGCCGTAGTTGATTATCGGGGTAAAGCCGTCCATGCGTTTGCCGCTTGTGTCTCCGGCGGGCTTGTTCGCATCGCGCGAAGCGGGATCGATTTTCGGCATGACCGGCTCGCCATCGGTGTTCCACCAGTCGGTGGTGAGCTTAACGGCGTAGATGTTGGACTCTTCTATGTATTTTCCAAGGTCGGTATCCCAAACCCAGTTGCGGTAGGCGTTTCTGGAATAATACAAATAGATGTCGCCGTTGTCGTCAAAGAATACGTTCGCGTCGATGAAGGGCAGATAGACGCCCTTTGGGGCTGTCTGACCCAGCGCCTGTGTAGCTGGGGGAAGCATCTGCGCCGCGTCCATGAGCTGATTGACGTCATAATAGTCCGGGTCGTACGGATAATAGTCGATCGGCGCTTTGGTGATATTCATGAACGGGCCTTCCGGACTTCTGGAGACGGCCACGCCGGTCTTGCAGGCTTCTTCAAATTTGATTCCATTTGCAAAGGAACCAAAATGCGATTCAACATCAGTGGTATTTGTCATTCTTCCGGAATAGAACAGATAATAATAGCCGTTGTTTTCATTATAATAGCATTCCGGCGCCCAGAACCAGTCGTTTGCCCAGGTGTTGGGATCATCACTCGGAATAGCGCCGTTAAGCGCCTCCCATGTGGTCAGGTCAGCGGAGCGGTAGATGCCGAAGCGATAACCCCTGCTGGCGCCGTCGGTGGAATAGGCGTAGTAATATCCGCTTGCCTTGTCATAAAGGACATGGGGGTCTGCCGCGCGCACCTGCGCGTTATTGTAAAAGGTCGCGTTGGTGTTTGCTAGGTCTTCCGCACCCGCGGACATAAAGCCGGACGAGAGGATTGTCCCCAACATAAGGGAACAAAGCAGAAACATTGACACTACTCTTTTCATATTCTTCTCCTTATTATTATTTTTGCCACTTTTTTACCTATTTCGCCATAAATCAACCCCTGTTAAGTATTTATTTTATTATAACATGACAAAAAATCTTGTCAATATGCATAATTAAAATATAATATTACAAATCAGAAAGTTGTTTTCCCTGTTATTTATTTGTTAGGGAATAAGCGGATAAATATGAAATACGTGTTTTGTGCAGGCAACAATCCCCGTGCTGTTTCTTAGAAAAAATTTTCCGTGCTGCAAAAAATAATCACAGGAGCGGATATGGAATCCGGTCCTGCATGATGCAGAGTGGACGGGTTTATTTTAGCAAACCCGGGCGGCTTCGCATAGTATGATATATACCATAATATCAAAAGAAAATATAAACCAAATATAGACGGAAGTGATTTGAGAATGCAAAAACAACTGATCATGGTCGGTTCGATTACCTACGCCCTCAAAGGGCGTGATATTCTGCGCTCGATGGGCTTTACCGCCTATGTGGAGCGCACGCCGAGCCATTTGGATCGTGTTGGATGCGGATACAGTATCTATGTCAAAGACAATATACAAAGAGCAGATGCGATCTTAGCCGAAAACGGAATCCCTATTCAGGGAATTTTGAATGACGGAGATGCCATATGATCTATTTGGATAATGCGGCTACCACTTATCCCAAACCGCAGGCGGTGGGCAAAGCTTATATGCAGGCGCTGACGCGCTACTCCGCGAATCCCGGCAGAAGCGGACACAAGATGTCACAGGCTACGGCCGAGAAAATATATGAGTGCCGGAAAAATGTGGCGGATTTTTTTGGCAGCAGCCATCCGGAGCATGTGGTTTTTACGCTGAACTGCACGCAGGCAATCAATTATGTGTTGAAGGGTCTGTTAAAGCAGGGTGCACGGGTGGTGACCTCTTCGTTTGAGCACAACGCCGTTATGCGTCCGCTGAATGAAATGGCGCGAAGAGAAAAGGTGCTCTATGAGGCGGCAGCGGTTTCGCTCACAAATCCGGATGAAACCTTTCGCGCGTTTGAAGGCGCGGTCATAAAGGGTACGGCCGCAGTGGTGGTAACGCATGCGTCCAATGTCTGTGGAATACGCCTGCCGATTGAAAAAATCGGCCGGCTTTGCAGGGAACGGGGCGTTCCGCTTATTGTGGACGCGGCGCAGTCGGCGGGTATTTTTCCCATAGATATGGAGAAAATGCATATAGATTATCTTTGCGTCGCGGCTCACAAGGGACTTTATGCCCCCATGGGCAACGGAATTTTAATAGCGGATGGAAAGCCGCTTTCCACAATTATTGAAGGAGGGACTGGTACCGCGTCAATAGATTTTAATCAGCCCTCAGAGCTTCCAGAGCGATTTGAGAGCGGAACGGTAAACGCGCCGGGTATAATCGCGCTTGCGGCCGGGCTCGAATTTGTAAAGTCAAAGGGTACCGAAAATATTTACCGCCATGAAATCGGACTTATCAGATATTTATATAAAAAACTTCAAAAGATAGAGGGAGTTAAGTTTTATCACGCCTTGCCCGAGGAGCAAAGATTTGCTCCGGTTTTGTCATTTAATGTCGGGGAGCAAAGCAGCGTAAGGACGGCAGCCATGCTTGACCGTGCGGACATCGCGGTGCGGGCGGGGCTGCACTGTGCTCCCACGGCGCACAGGATTCTTGGGACAATCGAGCAGGGTACGGTCAGAATATGTCCGTCGGCGTTTACCTCCTACGCGGATATGGACCGTACGGCGGCGGCTGTAGAGCAAATCGCAAAAAAAGTTTAAAAAGGCTTTGCATCCCGCATTTGGTATGGTAAAATAAATATAGTCAAATCGTTTTACAGTAAATTAATAAGACATAGCGAAAATATCACAGAGATAATAGGTATTAATTTGCTGTGTGTCATATCTTTCGGTTACCGCATTCAAGCGCCTCACCCTAGAACTATGGAAAATGATTTGCGGCGAGAAAGGTGACTTTTAAATGGATTTTTATAGCGATTCTTTCTTAATGATCGTATATAGATCAAATTGCTATAAAAAATAAGGATGTAGGACATGGAATTTATAGGTCAGATCTGGAATCAGTTTGTAAGCGGAATAAAAATGATATTGGGCACGGTGGCGCAGATCCAAAACCCGTTAAGCGTCGTTTTAGATATTTTGGTGGTCGCGTTTATTGTTTATAAGGCAATTCAGCTCGTACGCGATTCGCGGGCGGCGCAGCTCATAAAGGGTATCGCGATAATACTGATAACCTATCTGATAGCCGATATTCTGAACATGCAGGCGCTTAAATGGATTTTTGTCAATGTTATTTCTACCTTTGGCATTACCGCCATGATTGTCGCGTTTCAGCCGGAGCTCAGAAGAGCGCTTGAAACCATGGGCAGAAGCAACATCGCGAAACTTGGCTTTTTGAGCAATGAGGAGCAGGAGGAATCCCTGATAAAGGGGATATCCGAAATTTGCCGTGCATGTGTGGAAATGTCGAAAAACAATATCGGCGCGCTTATTGTGTTTGAAAGAGGCACGAATTTAAGCGAGATCACTCAAACCGGCACAATGCTGGACGCCGTGACCTCCCATGACCTCATGAGCAACATATTTTATCCGAAATCACCGCTGCACGACGGTGCGGTGGTGATTCGTTATGGGCGTATTTA
>DOZQ01000118.1:0-211 GCA_003517915.1 Oscillospiraceae bacterium
CCTTGGATTTAAAGGGAATGTTCAATTCCGCCTGCTATCGGATTTACCGAGCCGCTTTGATCCATGAGCATCAAATACAATTTGACCCCGCCCACACAAATGGCGAGGATTTTTTATTCAACTGCGAATTTTTTAAAACATCGGAAAAAGCCGCCTTTGTCCACAAGGTAGTCTATCACTATATGCGTGAGGATATGCCAACCGTTTTAAC
>DOZQ01000118.1:280-2973 GCA_003517915.1 Oscillospiraceae bacterium
AAACTATAAGGGATATTTTTCGTCCTGCATCCCAAACCTTTTTCGGGCGGGATGTCCGCTTACTGCAAAAGAGAAAATACGTGTGATGCGCGAGATCGCGGCGGACTCGGCTTTAAAAGAATACGTGAATATGCTGCCCTGCCGCGCGCTTAAAGACCGGCTGTTCGCCTTTTATGTCAAAGGCGGCCGAGCCGGGCTTTGCTATAGGATTTATGCCTGCCTGTTCTTTTTCAAAAACACCTTTGACGGATTTTACCGCCGCTTTCGCAAACGTATGATGCTGAAAAGAGCGGAGAAGACACAGTAAAAATCCAGTCGATTGCATATAATACTAAAACACGCAGGAGGAACGCCCGATGGATGACGCGTTTATACGCACGCGTATGCTTATAGGCGACAGCGCAGTGGAAAAGCTTGGCCGCGCGTCGGTGGCGGTATTTGGCATCGGAGGAGTAGGCTCATATACCGCAGAAGCTTTGGCACGCTGCGCGGTAGGTTCCATTTCACTGTTCGACGGCGACAGGGTGAGCGTATCCAACCTGAACCGCCAGCTTCCAGCGACCCGCCAGACAGTGGGCGAATATAAAGCCGCCGTGATGAAGCGGCGCATTGAGAGTATAAATCCCGGTGCTTTGATAAATGCCAATATCTGTTTTTATGACAATGAAACCGCTCCGGAAATTCCTCTTTCGGGGTTTGATTATATTGTCGACGCCATAGATACCGTAACATGCAAGCTTTTACTCATTGAAAACGCCGTGGCCGCCGGGATACCGGTCATCAGCAGTATGGGTGCGGGCAATAAACTGGATCCCGGTCGGTTTGAGGTCGCGGATATCTATAAAACCTCGGTCTGCCCGCTTGCGAGAGTCATGCGCAGAGAGCTTAAAAAGCGCGGGATAAAAGCGCTCAAGGTGGTATATTCCAAAGAGCCTCCGGTAAAACCAATGGCTTTTGACGCTTCAAACGAAGAAATCTCCCCTTTGAAAAAGCGTCAGACCCCTGGCAGCATCGCGTTTGTGCCGTCTGCCGCCGGGCTGATCATCGCTGGAGAGGTTGTGAGTGATATCATAGGTTTACCCCGATGATATCAATTTTTCGGGTGATGAACATGCTAAAATCAAGTGAATGTTAAGTTTGGTTGACAGATTTCCGTCTGTGGTTGGTAGCGTTTACATACGGTTCTTGATATAGTTGTTCCGACAAGGAGGAATGATTTATGACATTTAATGAAAAACTCACAGAACTCAGAAAAGCCAAAGGATTTTCACAAGAGGAGCTGGGCTTCAGGCTGAACGTCACCCGGCAGACGGTATCTAAATGGGAAACCGGGCAGAGCACTCCCGAAATGGATAAGCTCATAGCCCTAGGCAGGCTGTTTGATATCAGCTTGGATGAACTGGCGGGTTATGAGAAAAAGGAAGAAAAATCCGGGCCGGCAGCCTTTTATAGATATTCGCTTCACTATGAATATAAATCAAAACGCACCCTGTTTGGCTTGCCGCTGGTACATATCAATATAGGATCGGGAATTCACAAGGCTAAAGGGATTATCGCGGTCGGTACAATTGCCAAAGGCTTTATCTCCTTAGGCGCACTGTCTATGGGGCTGATTTCATTCGGCGCGCTGTCTTTAGGCTTTTTGTCGATAGGCGCAGCGGTTCTGGGAATTGTCGCCGCCGGAGGTTTTAGTGCCGGTCTTATCTCTTTCGGCGGAATCTCTGTGGGATTTCTTGCGGTAGGAGGCTTGACTTTCGGAAAATACGCTATCGGCGGCTATGCAAGCGCCTCTGATATCGCAATGGGCGGCTTTGCGCGGGGACATATCGCGATTGGAGACACGGCCATCGGCGAATATGTGTGGGAGAACATCACAGATTTGACAAGGGCGGATTATGCTCAGATAAAAGAAGTGATATTGCGTGAATATCCCAATATATGGCGGTGGATATTAAATCTGTTTGCATAGTGGTAAAAAACAGAGAATGTTAATTAAAGAATGATAAAATCATTTCAGGATTGCTATTGACGCGAAAGCGAGCAAAAAGCGACATTGTAATTGTAATATCAACCATCTGCTTACAGCGAGATACAATACACGTTTTTCTTCGAAATCGTCCAAACCAATGACGTTGCCGAAAGTTGTTCCTTTCAATTCCATGTGTCTCTGCTTTTGTCTGTATTAGAAGCTCTGCCGGAATCAATTCGGCGTAGACTTCCCAATTGTCGGCAAAGAAAACTGAAACCTTTAATTTTAACAAACGGTTTAGCATCCGCGTCAAGGTTTTACTGTCACGGCTTCCACATTCCCAGTCGATGAGTTGACCTGTAGTGCGACAATATGCTTTCCAAATCCAAAGTTTGTTTTTTTAGCATTTATAAAATGCCACATCTCATTCAATTCTACGATGATGTCGCCTTGTGGCTTAGGTTTTTCGTAGGATTCAAGTCCAAAAGACTTAACCCAATCATATACAGCCTTTGGAGACACTTTTACAATCCTTGCGATTGCCCGAAATGACAATCCGTTTACGTAAAGAATGATTGCCAAGCACTTTGTTTCAACCGGTTTTCCTTTGGGCTGTGACAACGTAAATTGACAGCCACATTCTTTGCATTTGTAGCGTTGCCGTCCAAGATGACATCCGTTTTTAACCGATTTTTGGCTGTTGCACTTTGGGCAATTCATAATA
>DOZQ01000206.1:0-3210 GCA_003517915.1 Oscillospiraceae bacterium
CCTGGAGTTGATTAATATCGTTATATCAGATGAATATTCTCAGCGCCTTGATGTTACCGCGAGCAACGGCTCGGTCACGGTGCTTTCCGGCGATCCGAGCAGCGAACCAAGCACCCCAAGTACTCCGGAAAGTACTCCGAGCACCCCGGAAAGCACCCCAAGCACTCCGGATCCGAGTACTCCGGATGATCCCTCCAGCGTTGTCGGCGGCGGCAATGGCGGTAACGGAAATAACAATAATAACGCCAATACAAACAATGGCGCCGGCACGGGCAAAACGGGCAATCCCGGAACCGGAGACGCGGGCACATGGATGTATATTGTTCTGTTTGCGGCAGCCGCACTGGTTGTCGTTGCGACCAAGCTTGTTGTTGCGAAAAAGCAAAAATCATAACTGTCGGCTGACATACAGGCGTATCAGGGAGACACGGTCACAGCTGACGTCAGTCCGCGCGGCGGGCGTCAGCTCCCTGAAATCAAACTCAAATATGACCCGAAGGAAGCAGTGCAGCGGCTCACTGGGAAGTTCCTGCACCGGTAGAGATGAGCAAATCTGCCGCGGCGGCGCGGTGCTTGTCTCGAGCTTCAGTGTCTTGATATAGAGGGGTTGATGCGCTTAACTGAAAGAAAATAATATGAAGGAAGAGGGTGATTCCAAAAGTATAGTTAAAAGGTAGAACTGGTATAAAAAGAGGCATTGTTAAAAAGGGAGAAAAGGTAATTGATCAGATTAACCAAATTAAAGGAGGAAGAAGTAAAGAAATGAGTAAAAAGAAGATTATTGCAATTTTTTGTGCGCTTTGTATGCTGGTAGGCGTAGGTATGATTCCGGCGTCAGCGTCTCCTCAGGATACGACATACGCGAATTATGCCAAAGTGCAGCTGGTTACAAACAGCAACGGCCTTGTCCTTGCCAAGAGCAATGACAGCGGCGTGGGGTTCCTTTATGAGCCGGATTCTGGCTATTTCTTCAAGGATCTTAACAAAAACAGCAGAGTCGACCCGTATGAAGACTGGCGTTTAGACATTGAGACCCGCACGGCGGATCTGCTGTCACAGATGCCGCTCGAGCAGAAATTCGCCCTGATGGGTCACAACGGCACTAACATCACCCGCGGCGACCGCATGTCTGTTATAAGAGGCATAGGCAAGGGCAGCAATGCTGACGGTAACAACGGTAACCGTCGGCAGAGGGACGCCGAAGCCTCCGCGTTCGGTATTCCCTACTCCCACAGCTCCGACCCGGTTCACACCGGCGTAATCGACACGGGCGCCGATGAAGAAGAAGACGGCGGCGGCACCGGATTCCCTCCTGTAACGACCATCTCACAATGGCCCAACACCCTCGGTTTGGCCAATTCCTTCAGTCCTGAGCTCCACTATACTTTTGGCGATGTTATCTCTCAAGAGTACAGAAACAGCCAAATCTTCCAGCAGCTCGGCCCACTGATTGACCAGTCCACCCATCCTACCTGGAGCCGTATCAGCAGCGCCATCACCGAAGACTATGACCTGCTCGTCGACCTGGTTCAGGCTGAGGTCGCCGGCATGCAGACCACCGAAGAAGCCATTGAGGATTACGGTCTTCCCGAGGGCTGGGGCAAAGATTCCATCAGCGCCATGACCAAGCACCTTTTGGGCACCGGCTCGGGCGAGTTCGGCTATGAAGGCCATACGCAAATCGGCGGCTGGCTGGTTTATCCGGGCGGCGGCTACGATAAGCTGATCGACACCGCGGCGGAGGCCGGCGGCATGGGCGTTTATCCGGCGCACTCCTCCAAGGTCGCCAACGCGGGCATGACCGCGTACGGCATAGCTGTCGGTGACGACGGCCTTGGCAGACACAACGAGCTTCTCGGCGACAAACGTTTCTCGCTTGTCGGCGGCGGTTACAGCTACTGGCTGATGACCAAATACCTCAGGGAAGGCAAAAACTGGGACGGCATGATAACCTCCGACTGGGGTATCTATGGCGGCACCGGCAACTCTAACCATGGTATGCAAAACAAATTCGGCGTGAATGACGCTGTGCGCTACTTCGTTTCCTACATGTCCGGTATGTCACAGACTGGCGGCGCCAATAACCCCGCCACTGTACAACTGGCCTATGACATCGGCGTGAACGGCGACCCATCCCGAGGTATTCCCGCCTACGGCCAGCCGTATATGGACGCGATGGTTGACGCCAGAGCCGGCAACACTATCAAAACTATAATGAAGTGCGGCCTGTTTGAGAATCCTTATTCCGACCCCGACAAGGCGGACGAGGAGAACGGCAGTGTTGAACTGAACACGAAAGCCCTTGAAGCCCACCATCAGTCCATCGCCATGATCAAAAACTCCGACAATCTTTTGCCCATCGAGGATAAAACCCTGAAGGCCTATGCCGTTGGCAGTTATTTGCCCGGCGGTACCGGCGGCTATGGTGCTAATGGTCATGACTTCAGATACAATCTTCCGGAAATGACCGACCGTTTCTACGACCTGACGACTAATCCGGCAGAAGCCGATTTCGGCATCGTGATGATTCAAAGCCCGAACAACACCAACGGTGAAGACTTTGAGGATAGAATAGCTCAGACCGCCCAGTGGGGTCCCTATACCAAAACTGTCGGACGCGCAAAATCTCTCGGCGGCTACTGGTACCATTTTGACGACTCTATCGTTCAGGCGACTGAAGTCGTTAATCCGACCGCTGGCGACTACAAAGAGAATATGTCCAACATCGGCTACACCAACGACGGTCAGCCGACCGTTCTGCAGGTTCTTACCGACGCCAAAGCGGCATTGGGCGACAAGCCTATAATTCTCATCGTCAACTACAAAAACGCCTTTGTTCCTGCGGAAGTCGAACCTCTTGCGGACGCGATTCTCGTTAGTGTTGACGCTGCCCAAGAGGCGTACCTTAACATAATCAGCGGCAGATATGACCCCACCGGCATGCTGGCTATTACCTTGCCGCGCAGCATGAACCACATCGAGCTGTCCAACGAGGACGTTCCTGATACCACGCCTTATGTCGACTCCGACAACAATGTCTATCAGTTCGGTTTCGGCCTGAACTTCAGCGGCAGAATCGTTGACGAGCGCACCGAGAAGTACTTGGGCCTTGAGGCCATCAATGAGGTCGAGGCCGTCGACGGTGAGGTCAAGGTTCCCATCGAGCTGCTCAGCTACAAGTACGGCCCGACCGGCGTGACCGCGACTGTC
>DOZQ01000206.1:3222-5220 GCA_003517915.1 Oscillospiraceae bacterium
CTCGTAGGCAGCGGCGATCAGTTCACGTTTGCGAACGCAAGCGCTATCACAACCAACACGGTTATCGGCTATGCTGTCTTTGAGGCCGCGAGTTCCGCCAACTTCGACGCTTCCAAAGTGAGCTTCTCCATGAACAAATATGCATTTGATATCGACGGGAATCCCACGATGGCCCGTTTCAACGACGCGGAAGTCACGCAGGAAGCTGTTCCTGGCGACGTGAACTCTGACGGTGTTTTGGATGTCAGAGACGCCGTTCGCGCGCTCCAGTATATTGCGGGTAACGTAACTCTTACCGCAAGACAGCTCGAAGCGGCCGACGTAAATGCTGATGGATCGGTCGATGTAATTGACGTGACTCTCATCATGCAGCTGTGCATGGCATAATAAAGTCGCTTCCTGTTAAAAATTAATTCTTTGGCGTAAATGTACGTCAACCCTGCCGCCCCCTGCACTGCAGACGGGCGGCAGGGTTTTGTTGTATTAGGAATTGTAAAATAGAAAATCCAGAAAGACAAAAAAATGAATTTTGAAAAAGACAATCCGTTTTTTTGCGGCGAAGCGGAAAAAGCAGCATTTGAAAAACGTTTTGAGTATATGAACAAGAAGACGTAAGAATACAAATTTTCACTTTCCTTGCCGTATTCAGGAACAATTTTTTAAGTGATTTCGCGAGAAAATGCCGTTAACGGTCAGCTTAAACTTCAAATCCCCCCAAAAAAACAACATGAGTCAAAAAGATTTTAATTTATTCTTATTTTGCGACGAATTGTTTATATGGAAATTTTTTTGATTTTTTATTACGTTTTCTATTGAAAAACGAAAACAAATATGGTAGACTTATTACAAATAAAAAATGCCTGCGTATAAGCCACTAAAAAGGTCTATTTTGTGTATTATCGCAGGAAAACAAGGAGGGCATTTAGCTTGTTAAGAGGAAAAAAAAGGCTTGTGTTACTGATTATCTCGGTTGTTCTTATGGTTCCGCTGGCAGTCGGTTCGTTGCTCACGCAGGGAACCCTTGCGGATCCTGCAGATGTGGCGCCACGGTACGGGCGGCTCAATGCGGAACGGTTTGTTGATGTCAGTATCGGCTACTACTTCGGCGGCGCGCTGGATGAAAACGGCGTCGTTTGGGTTTGGGGTCAAAATGGTTCAGGGCAGCTTGGCAATGGCCAATCAATCAGCACGACCACAGGGCAGGGCTACGCAGGTGCGTTGCAGCCTGTGCCTGATCTGCCGCAAATTCGGCAATTCTCCGCGGGTGAATCCTATGGCATGGCCTTGGATTACAATGGAGATGTATATTCTTGGGGATACAACGCAGAATGGCAGTGCGGCGGCCTTTTCAAAGCGGGCGGCAATGCTGTGCAGCGCCTGCCCATTAAGCTCGATCGCGAGGCTTATGGTATTCCGAGAATCGAGAAGGTTGATGCGGGCGTATTCCATTCCGCGGCAATCGACCAAAACGGTGCGGTTTGGTGCTGGGGCCTGAACAACGCCGGACAGTTGGGCAACGGAAAATCCGGACGTCCCAGCAACTATAAAGAAAACATTCCGACCAAGGCGATTTTCCCCGAAGGCACTGTGATTATTGACGTGAATGCCGGACGCGACAACACTGTCGCGCTTGACAGCGACGGAAACGTCTGGTGCTGGGGTCGCAACTCGCTGGCCGAATGCGCCAACGGCAAAAAAACCTTTGTGCCTACCCCTTCGAAGGTGGTATTCCCCGCGGGCACACCGAGAATTTATCAGGTCTCTTTGGTAAACGGCTGGGTTCTGGCGCTTGACGAGGCTGGCACAGTGTGGCAGTGGGGTAAGGTATATGGCCAGAAAGCTTTTGCTTCCGTTACATATCTGACGGCACCTGAAATAGTGGAATTTGATTCCTCTGCCCGTATTGTTGCTCCTACCAAAAAAACCGAAAAGGCAAAGTTTGCCTACGACAGCACGTATGAATATCCGGGTACAGCCAGCATTCACGCGGGTCACCGC
>DOZQ01000117.1 GCA_003517915.1 Oscillospiraceae bacterium
GCTAGTCAAGCTGCTTGCCGAAAAGCACCGCAATATCTGTGTGGTAGGCGACGACGACCAGAGCATTTACCGCTTCAGGGGCGCGACAATCGAAAATATTTTGAATTTTGAGCATGAATATCCCGACGCCCGCGTGATACGTCTCGAGCAGAATTACCGCTCGACGTCCTGCATTCTTGACGCGGCGAACGCCGTCATAGGCAACAACCGGGGAAGAAAGGGCAAAAGGCTTTGGACCGACAACGGCGATGGCGCAAAAATAAGGCGGCACATAGCGCGGGACGAGCAGGATGAAGCCCGGTTTATAGCCGACACTGTTTTGGAGCTTATGGAGGCGGGCGATAAATTCGCCGACTGCGCGGTGCTTTACCGTATAAACGCCCTGTCAAACACGGTGGAAAATGTGTTCATGCGCTCGGGCATACCCTATAAGATTATTGGCGGGCTTAAATTCTATGACCGCAAGGAAATAAAAGACGTGCTGGCATATCTCAGCGTCATCTGCAATCCTGACGACAATCTCAGGCTGCGGCGGATAATCAACGAGCCCAAAAGGGGCATCGGCGGCACTACCGTGAACCGCGCGGCGGAAATCGCCGAGGATCTGGGCGTCTCACTGTTTGAGGTGATATCGGCGGCGGACGAATATGAGCCGCTCTCGCGCGCGGCGGCAAAGCTTAAAAAATTCGCCGAAACAATAAAGGAACTCATAAAGCTGTCTGACGAATGCTCGCTGCACGAGACGGTGGAGCTGACGCTTGAGAAAAGCGGATATCTGCGCTCGCTGGAGCACGGAGAAAAGAGCGCCGAGCGCACCGAAAACGTAAGGGAGCTTTTATCCGGTATATTGAAATACGAGCAGGAGAATGAAGACGCCGCCTTGGCGGGATATTTAGAGGAAATCGCGCTGGTGACCGATATCGACGACTATGACCAGGACGCCGACCGGGTGGTTATGATGACCATGCACGCCGCGAAGGGGCTGGAATTCAAAAACGTTTTTCTTCTGGGTATGGAGGACGGTATATTCCCCGGGAACCAGTCTATTTACGCCGGGGAGGATGAGCTTGAGGAAGAGCGCAGGCTGGCGTATGTCGGTATTACCCGCGCCAAAAAACGGCTTTATATCCTGAGCGCTTCATACCGTATGCTGTTCGGCCAGACCGGAAGAAACCGCCCCTCGCGGTTTGTCGGTGAGATCCCTGACGGGCTTTTGGAGCAGGACGAGCCTGCATACGCGCCGGAAACCCCGCATCATGCGGGCACGGGATTTCCCCCGCCCGCCTATTCTCCACGTAAAGCTTCGGTATATACCGCGCCCGAGCCGGGGGGGGGCTATGCCGCGGGCGATAGGGTGCGTCACAAGATATTTGGGGACGGCGTAATAACCTCCGCGGATAAAATGGGAGGGGACACGCTGCTTGAAATCGATTTTCCCGCGGGGGTAAAAAAGCTTATGGCCAACTTCGCGAAGCTTACGAAAATTTAGTGGGCTAACACGGCGTCACCCTCTTTCCCGGGGATGATGCGAACCGTTCACGACAAAATCCGCTTGCAATATTTCCTTCTGAAGATAATCATACCACCATTGTAAGTAAAATTCAACATAATTTTACATTTTAGTTGTTTTTGAGTTTGTTTTGATATCTAGTGGAAAGTAATTTCAGGTTAAAAGCTCGACTGTTCATAATAGTAATGATAAGAAGTTGTTCTGTGGAAATGATATTTTAGTTTGAAAAAACTGTTAGGTCAACCAATTAAAAAAGGAGTGTTCCACAATTATGCCTAATTACTTTAGCCCATCTGATTGGATTGCAATCATTAGTATTTTAATGGGTTCGGCTGTTTCAATTATTTCAGCAACTTTTTTTAGCAAAAAAGCTAGAGTACATGATATTAAGAAAGAGGCAATATTTAAAAGTTTAGCATTAATAGACGACTTCTTGGCTGAGCTTCTCAAATACGCAGGAGAAGAAGGTGTTGTCGTATCGGTAGATAGAACAGATAAAGAATATACAAAAGAAGCTCGTGCGTGTTTTAACGAACTTATGCTTACATGCAATAACGAAGCTCTTCTCAACGCTTTTGTAAAAATGTTTTTTTCGAATCTATATGGTAATAACGCTCTTCAGGACTATGAAGAATATAGAAATCTCTGTAGAAAAGAACTTGGGTTGAAGATGTTGAAGTTTAGGGGGCTTAAGGAAAAAGATTTTATACTAATAGGTAAAATTAGCCCTATCCCTGAAAAGTGACTCTTTGTTAAACTCACAATAGTACGCATAACCATCCAAAAGGTTCACCCGCCGCCCGTGATGGACGGTGGGTTTTCCGTTCCTTCCGTTATTTCCTCGTTGCCTCTGTTCTGTGCCGCCGTTTCTAGAGAATTATGCCGTAAACCGCCGCAAAAAATGTCGTAGGCTTTTTTACCCGCAGCGAATAGTGCAAAAAGAAAAAGGGTGCAGCTATCTTAATAAACAGCTCCCTTTTCTCTTGTTTCGTGTTCAGTTTTTGTACCGTCCCGCTTGCCAAAAAACATTGATTCTAGCGGATTTCTTCACGTTTTCTTATTGTAAGGTATTTTAGCGGAAGATTTTTTGTTTATCACGCGGACAAGACTCCCGATAAGCTTGCTAAATCCGAGAATTTTTTTGAGATAACGTCATTTTTTCGGGCTCGGGTGC
>DOZQ01000025.1 GCA_003517915.1 Oscillospiraceae bacterium
AAGATGCAGGCGCCGCAGCGGGTTCCGGCGTGGCCGACATCCTGTCCAGAGTCATGCCCGACCAGATGGCGGACGGTGCCATCAAGGTTGCCGTTATCCGCAACCTTGCTGCCGGCGATCATACACAGCAGTTTCTGGAAGGCTGCACATCCGAAGGAACGGCTTTGGGATTCGTTGTTGACACGTACGTAACCGACGGCGACAACGCCAAATGCCAAGAAACCATTGCGCTGGTTATTCAGCAGGATTACGACGGCATTATCCTGTCGCACGGCGAAGCGGGTTATACATATGACTCCCTGCTGCCCGCGATTGAAAAGGGTATGAAGGTCGTAACGTTCGACTCCGTTCCCTATAAGGACGGCGACGTTAACAACGAAATCCTCGCGGATTGCACCAGCACCGCGCAGGAGGATTACAAGCTTGCCGAGCTCTCCCTTGGCTCTATCCTTGAAAATTTTGACGCAGCCAAGCAGCCTTTAAAAATTATCCGCGCATGGATGGGCCCCGGCATTCCCCCTCTTGACCGCCGCCAGACAATCTACGACCAGCTTGTAAGCGAGGGCAAGATAGAGGAAGTCGCCCTTGTCGGGCCTGTGGACTCTTCCAACGCGCGCGGCGGCACGCAGGACGCTCTCGCCGCCATTCTGCCCAGATTCCCGGAGGGCGCGGTAGACGCTATCTGGGGCTCCTATGACGAGCTTGCCAAGGGCTGCCTGCAAGCGCTTAACGACGCGGGTCGCACGGATATAAAGATTATGTCCATTGATATTTCCAACGATGACATCAATCTTATGCTTGCCAACCCCGACGTGTGGGTTTCCACCGCCGCGGTCGATCCCAAGCTCATCGGCATCGCAAACATGCGTCTGCTCGCCGCGAAATTTGCAGGCGAGGAAACCCCCGAAACCTACAATCTAGACGCGCAGCTTGTTAATACCACCATGCTTAACGCTTCCATAAACATGACCAACATCGTTAGCGTTGTGGATGGCTGGGGCCAGGAAAAGGGCGTATTCGACAGCTATTCGTGGATGGCCGAGCTTAAAGCGGCCTCATAAGCCATATCGAATTCATGAAAAAATGATGTAAGCGGTATAGCGGACGATGGAAAGAAGCTCCTTTGTTTGATATAATAACGATGGCTTCGCCATAATATACCAAACAAAGGAGCCAATTCTAACAACGATAACGATACCCGACGCATACGCCGCATCAGAAAAGCGACTATACAAACTAATCAGGCAGGTGATATTTCGGATGGAAGGTTTAAAAACACACAAGCTTTCCATGAAAGATATAAATGTGGAGTTCCCCGGCGTCAAGGCTCTGACCAACGTTAGCTTTAATATGGAAAGCGGGCATATATACGCGCTTATAGGGGCGAACGGAGCGGGGAAATCCACCCTTATGAAGGTTTTGTCAGGCGTAAACTCACACTACACCGGCAGCATTTTAATCGACGGCGAGGAGTGCGAAATCCGCTCGCCGAAAGCGGCCAAGGAATTGGGGATCGAAATCGTCTATCAGGAGGTAGACGTGGCGCTCACGCCAAATCTTTCTGTGGCCGAAAATATTATGCTTAACACTCTGGCTAACAAAATGGGCAAAAAACAATTTGTCAACTGGGCCGAAATACGCCAAAAATCGGGGGAAGCGCTTAAAAAGCTGGGCGTTGACATAGACGTGCGAAAGCGGGTAGCCGAGCTTTCGCTCGCGGAAAGGCAGATGGTTCTGATTGCTCGCGCGGCCATGGAGCAATGCAAATTCCTTGTGCTGGATGAGCCTACCGCGCCGCTCTCTCATACCGAAACCGAAAACCTGTTTAAGACGGTACAGCATTTGGCGGAAAAAGAGAATGTGGGCATCGTGTTTATTTCTCACAGGCTCGCCGAATTGTTTGAAATATGCGAATATATAACGATTATGAAGGACGGGCAGGTCGTAAAGGATATGCCTATAACGCCCGAACTTACTATAAACAACATTATACAGCTTATGTTAGGCCGGATGTATGATGAAAACTACCCTAAAAAAGCTGTTGAAATCGGCGGCGATCTTTTGGAGCTGCAAGGCCTGACTGAACGCGACAACAAGATTAAGGATATAAGCCTCACGGTTAAAAAGGGGGAAATTGTCGGTATAGCGGGGCTGGTGGGCGCGGGTAAGACCGAGCTTTGCAAGACGATCTTTGGCGCGCTGCAGATAAAAAGCGGCAATGTTGTGCTAAACGGCAGCGTAATCAACCCCAAGAACCCCACGCGGGCAGTAAAGAGCGGCATTGCGCTCGTTCCCGAGGAACGCCGCAGGGAGGGCGTGCTTGTCAAGGATACGATTTACTCCAACCTGACGCTGCCCTCATTGCAAGAATTCCTTAGCAAAATCGGCTTTGTGGTCAAGTCGCGCCAACTCGCGGCGTCACGCTCTTTAATTGGCGAGCTTGACATAAAAACTCCGTCCGAAAGCCAGACCGTCGCGCTTTTGTCCGGCGGTAACCAGCAAAAAGTTGCCGTTGGCAAGTGGCTGCTTTCAGATGCCGAGATTTATATTTTCGACGAACCGACCAAGGGCGTGGACGTCGGTGCAAAGCGCGAGATATTTAAGCTTATTGAAAACTTGGCAGAGAAGGGAAAGGGCGTCATTTACGCCTCGTGCGAGTTTTCGGAAATCATGGCGGTTGCCGACCGAACATATGTGATGTTTGACGGCGAAATCGTCCGTGAGGCCGCAGTTAAGGATACCAATGAAAACGAATTGCTCTATTACGCAACCGGAGGCCATTGATTATGAGTAAAACCGACGCCGATACAAACCGGTATAAAAAGCTGACCGTAATGGGATTCATTACAAAATGGGGTACTTTGCTGACTATTGCCGCAATGATTATCGCGTTTGGCGCGAGCATGCCCACCTTTTTTACCGTGCCGAATATGGTGACGATTGTGCGCGCCGTATGCATTGTCACCGTTATTGCGACAGGCATGACAATTTCGCTTACAGTGAGCGGAATGGACTTATCAGTCGGCTCCACCGCCACCTTTGCTAATACCGTGTGCATGACGTTTTTCGTCTGGTACTCTATGGGCGCGACGGTTGGCGGCACGCTCCTATCCATCGTGCTGACCATTTTGATATGCCTGATTATCGCGCTCATCAACTCAGTGCTGATTGTTGTGCTGAAAATCCCCGATATGCTGGCTGCGCTTTCCACCATGTTTATGTTT
>DOZQ01000092.1:0-2549 GCA_003517915.1 Oscillospiraceae bacterium
GCCATGCGGGAGGGATATTCCACCGCTCCCGACCATATCCGCTCACTGGGCTTCGGTGCCGGAATGGGACTGCCGAATATTCAAAAATATACCGACGAGATGCGCATTGAAACTGAAATCGGCACGGGCACGACGGTTTATATGACGGTGCTGATTACCGACGCGCTCTAAAAAACGGAGATGAAAACCTTGGCTAAAGCCTTCCATTCGGTGACGCTGGACCCCGAAAAATGCAAGGGATGTACCCACTGCGTAAAACGCTGCCCCACCGAAGCTATCCGGGTGCGCGGCACAAAGGCGCAGATTATATCCGAGCTTTGCATCGACTGCGGAGAATGCATAAGGGTCTGTCCGCACCACGCCAAACGCGCGGTGTTTGATCCGTATGAAATAACCAAAAACTTCACATATAAAATCGCGCTGCCCGCGCCCGCGCTTTACGGGCAGATAGCTAATCTCGACGATATAGACTATGTTTTGACCGCGCTTAGGCAGATGGGCTTCGACGATGTGTTTGAGGTGGCCAGGGGCGCTGAAATCGTTTCGGACGCCACTAGGAGGCTCATGCATGAAAACGCGCTGACAAAGCCGGCTATTTCCTCCGCCTGCCCTGCGGTGCTAAGGCTTATACGCGTGCGGTTTCCCAACCTGTGCGGCAATCTTCTGCCGCTGCTGCCGCCCATGGAGATAGCCGCGCGCATGGCCCGCAGCCAGGCGCTTGAATCTACAGGGCTGCCGGATGAGGAAATCGGCGTGTTTTTTGTCTCCCCCTGCCCGGCCAAGGTCACCGATGTGCGCATACCTGCCGGCAGGGAAAAATCCGCCGTGAGCGGAGTTTTGTCTATGGCGGAGCTTTATCCCGCGCTTGTAAGCAAGATGAACAAGATTTCCGTGCCCGCGCCGCTTTCCCGCTCGGGGATAATCGGCGTGAGCTGGGCGGGCAGCGGCGGCGAATCCTCGGCGCTTTTGGGCGAGGACTATCTGGCCGCCGACGGAATAGAAAATGTGATAAAGGTGCTTGAGCAGATAGAAGACCGGCGGCTTCGGCGGCTGGAGTTTGTGGAGCTGAATGCCTGCGCGGGCGGCTGCGTGGGCGGAGTGTTAACGGTTGAAAACCCGTATGTCGCCAAAGCCCGGCTTCAGATTCTGCGCAAATATATGCCGGTGTCGAGAAATCATCTGGGAGACCCCAAAATAAGCGAAACTATGCTGAAATCCGAGCCGGTGAGGGCGCTGCCCGTAATGAAGCTGTCGGAGGATCTAAACGAATCCATGCGTATGATGAGCGCCATCGACAAGCTGACGGATGAGCTTCCGGCGCTGGACTGCGGTTCCTGCGGGGCGCCGACCTGCAGGGCCTTGGCCGAGGATATTGTTAGAGGCAACGCCATGATCAGTGACTGCGTTTACAAGCTCAGGGAGCAGGTGCAGAATATAGCGAAATCCTTTAAGATGCTGGAAGGGTGATATGGCTGCGGGCTTATCGCCTTATTACTGTTTGTCCCCGCGCATCTTGCTTCTGAAAACGAGAACGGCACTCAAAAAAATAACGGCGGCGTAAGCGAGGACGACGCCGGCATGGAGCGGCAAGGCGCCAAAATCTCCGGAAAGCGCTGTTTTTATAGCCGCCACACCGTGGTAAAACGGCAAAATATGCGCCACAGTCTTAAAGCCGCCGCCTATCAGGTCAATGGGTATAAACACGCCGGACAGCCAGCCCGCAATATTGATAAGCAGCGCGCCGCATATACCTCCGACCGCTTTGTCGTTCATAAGGCTTCCGCATAAAAGCCCTATTCCGATAAACAGGGACGCGGTCAAGACGGTAACCAAAACGGCGGCCGGTATATTTACCGTAACGGGAAGTCCGAACGCGCAGGCGGCCATTAAGGTTATAACGGCTTGCACGGCGGTAATCAACAGCATAGGCAGGGTATAGCCCATCAGAAAGTCGCAGGCGGTCATCGGGAAGGCAAAAAGGCGCGTAAGAAATGACGAAGTCCTGTCTTTTGCTAAAACCATGCCCGTAAACAGCGCCATGAATGCCGTGCCGAACATCGCAAGCCCCGGTGCGAGATTTTTGGTTTCAAACATGGGATTATTTGCTTCGGGCGGGATATTCGCGTTGATGAGTGAAAGCAAAGCCATTAGGATAAGCGGGAACCCCAGCCCGAAAAACAAATTTATCGGGTCGCGCAGAATCTCTTTCATATTGCGCGCCGCAAACAGACGAATCCTCATGCCGTACCTCCCGCTAGGGCAACGAAAGCGTCCTCCAGCGTACCCGTGCCGGTCAGCGCTTTAAGCTCCGCCACTGTTCCCACGGCCGCCAGCTTTCCCGCCGACATGACCCCCACCCGGTCACACAGCGCTTCGACCTCTTCTAAATAATGGGTCGTAAGAATAATCGTCACTTTCCCCTTCAGCGCTTTTATAGAAACCCACAGCTCGCGCCGCGCCAGCACGTCAAGGCCAAGCGTGGGCTCGTCGAGAAATAAAATTTTCGGATTTGTAATAAGCGCCATCGCGATAGAAAGCCGCCTTTGCAT
>DOZQ01000092.1:2592-10022 GCA_003517915.1 Oscillospiraceae bacterium
GCCGCTTTATTTTGCCCGTAAATTCCGGCTATGAGCCTGAGGTTTTCAAGCACCGAAAGCTTGGCGGCAACGGCGGTCTCCTGCGGGGAAATGTTTATCTGCTCTTTAATTCGACGCGGATTTTCACGCACGCTGTTCCCCAGCAGTACAGCGTCACCGCCCGTCGGCTTAATCAGGCAGGAAAGCAGCTTGACGGCAGTGGTCTTGCCCGCGCCGTTAACGCCTAAAAGAGAAAACAGTTCACCCTGCCCGACAGACAGGCTAAGATTATCCACCGCAGTAAGCTCACCGTAACGCTTAGAAAGGTTTGTGGTTGTTATAGCGTTCATTCCTCGCCGTCCTCCTTTGGCGGATTGCCGCCGAACACCGCCGTTATGACCTGTGTGAACATGTTTTGCGGCGGTATGGCAATGCCTTGTTTTACGTCGCCCAATATAATGAGCGTGTCTCCCGGCTTGAAGCCGAATATATCGCGGGCTTCTTTTGGAATAACAATCTGCCCTTTTTCGCCCATTTTTACCGTCCAGGCGTGTTTCCCGTCTGAAAGCTTTGTGTTTGCCATATTAATACCCCCACGTCACAAAAGTATGATTTGTATAACGAGTATAATATATGGGGTTTGTATTGTCAAGTCTGCCTGCAATATTATTTTGCGTTGGAGCCAATATCCACATACTTAGAATTATATTGACACTAGGGTCACCCGGGAGCATTGACGGAAATTGCCCCCCTATGATATACTTATAAATATTAGGTAAGGGATGATAAAACCATAAATCTGTAGGGGCAAACTTCGTTCGCACGCGAGCGCGCACAGTGCGCCTTTACACCGAAAAACCTGATACCCCGCCGCAAAGCGGCGGATAGTGGTTTATTTGTTAATTACATATGATGGGAATAACCGTCGGCTGCAAACCGGCTGGCGGACAAGTTTTTTTATTCTTTCTAAAAACCCTATTGCAATATCAACATATATGGTCTATAATAGTACATGCTAAGAGTATACTACTATATATGGTAGGTCGGTATATGAGAAAAATTGGTATATAAGAAAAAATAGAGGAGCTGTAGGGAATGATCACCGCTATAATCAAACGAGACGGCCGCGAAGCCGTCTTTGACATGGATAAAATAACCGAGGCGATTTTTAAGGCGGCCAAGGCCACTGGCGGGCGCGACAGGCAGACGGCCGAGGCTTTGGCCTCGCAGGTCTGTGATCATCTTGAAAAAACCGTCGGGCAGACCCCCAAGGTCGAAGAGGTGCAGGACGTAGTAGAAAAGATTCTAATCGAAAACGGACATGCCCGCACCGCCAAGGAATATATCATTTACCGCGCCGAGCGCACCCGCCGCCGGGAGATGAATACCCGGCTGATGAAAATCTATGAGGGGCTGACCTATAAAGATGCCAAGGACAACGACATAAAGCGTGAAAACGCCAACATCGACGGCGACACGGCGATGGGCACTATGCTCAAATACGGCTCTGAGGGTGCCAAGCAGTTCTATGAAATGTATGTGCTGCACCCCGACCATGCCTCCGCCCACCGCGAAGGCGACATCCATATTCATGATATGGATTTTCTCACCCTGACCACCACCTGCTGCCAAATAGATATCGACGCGCTGTTCACCGGCGGATTTTCCACCGGTCACGGCTTTTTGCGCGAACCCAACGACATCACCAGCTATTCGGCGCTGGCCTGTATCGCTATCCAGTCGAACCAGAACGACCAGCACGGCGGCCAGAGCATCCCGAACTTTGAATACGCCATGGCCAAGGGGGTCGCTAAGACCTATAAGCGGCTTTATCTGCGCAATCTGATAAAATCGCTCGAGCTGCTGGTGAATGATGGCGGCGAGGAGGAATTCGTAAAAAGCACCGCGGCGGAAATTTTCGAGACGCAGGGAGTAAGGCCGGTGCTGGGCAACGGCAACGGTTACTGTGCCGCCGAAAGAGAGAGGCTCGCTGAAAAATACGGTGAAGAAACCGCAAAGCGCGCGCAGGAATTCGCGCTAAGGCGAGCCGAAAAAGAAACCGACCGCACCTGTTATCAGGCGATGGAGGCTTTCGTGCACAACCTCAACACCATGCATTCCAGGGCGGGAGCCCAGATCCCGTTCAGCTCTATAAATTACGGCACCGACATCACGCTCGAGGGTCGCATGGTGATAAAAAATATTCTGCTTGCCACCGAAGCGGGACTGGGCAACGGCGAGACCCCGATTTTCCCGATACATATTTTTAAAGTTAAAGAGGGCGTCAGCTACAATCCCGAAGACCCGAACTATGATCTTTTCCGGCTTGCCTGCCGGGTGAGCGCGAAGCGGCTTTTCCCAAACTTTTCGTTCTTGGACGCGCCGTTCAACGCGAGTTATTACACTCCCGGCAAGCCCGAAACCGAATGCGCCTATATGGGCTGCCGTACCCGCGTTATCGCGAATTATTTCGACAAGGCAAACGAGGTGGTAAACGGGCGGGGCAACCTTTCATTCACCTCTATCAACCTGCCGCGCATAGCCATTCGTTCGCACGGCGATATCGGGCTTTTTTATGAAGAACTTGACCGCAAGACAGACCTTATAATCAGACAGCTTCTTGAGCGCTTTGAGATTCAGGCGCGCAAAAAGGTTCGCAATTTCCCGTTTCTTATGGGACAGGGAATCTGGCTTGATTCAGACAAGCTGGGCCCCGACGACGAGCTGCGCGAGGTATTAAAGCACGGCACCTTGACCATGGGCTTTATCGGCCTGGCCGAGGCGCTTAAATCTCTGACCGGCTTTCATCACGGGGAGTCGCGCGAGTCGCAGAACCTGGGGCTTGAAATTGTTGGATATATGCGCCGCCGCATGGATGAAGCCTGCAAAAAACACGGTCTCAATTTCTCGCTTATCGCCACCCCGGCCGAGGGGCTTTCCGGCCGGTTTGTTAAAATGGACAGGGAACGCTACGGGGCTTTGCCCGGTATTACCGACCGCGAGTATTATACAAATTCATTTCATGTGCCGGTGTATTATCCACTGCCGGCACTGGAAAAAATCAAGCTGGAATCCCCTTATCACGCCATGACCAACGGCGGGCATATCACATATATCGAGATGGACGGGGATCCGACCGACAATCTTGACGCGTTTGAAACGGTTATACGCGCGATGAAGGAAAACGGCATAGGCTACGGCTCGGTCAACCATCCGGTCGACCGTGACCCCGCCTGCGGGTATACCGGCATTATCGGCGACGCCTGCCCGAAATGCGGCCGGCAGGAAACCCCGGAGGAGCCGTTTGAGCGCATCCGCCGCATCACCGGCTATCTGGTCGGTACCCTCGATCGGTTCAACAACGCGAAAAAAGCCGAGGTGCAAGACAGGGTGAAGCACAATATAGCCGGAGCGCCTGACACTGAAAATACAGCAAATTGCTCTGAGTAAACACTAAGTAAGTGCTGATTAATCGAGGTGGATGCAGCGCCAAGGAAATTTTTCGGCAGATGAACCAAAAATCGTAGGCAATACTTTGTGTATTAACGAGGATTTTTGGAATATATGACGGAAAATTTGTCGGCGCTGCGCCGCCCGGCGATTAAATCAGTGCTTACCTAATTAGAGCATCGCATAATCTTGTAAACCAGGGATGCAGGATTACCTCCCCTGCATCCCTGCGGGCGGATTAATACATTTATTTATAAGTTGATTGTAAATAAGGACGGTGGTTTGATATGCCGCAAACCGTACGGCTTGCGGGCACCGTGCCCGAATCGGTCGTGGACGGCCCGGGCTTCAGATTTGTTGTTTTCGCTCAGGGCTGTCCTCACCGCTGCCCCGGATGTCACAATCCCGCCACCCACGATTTCGAGGGTGGCTTTGTCGCTGTTCCGGAAGATATAATCGCTCAGGCCAAAAAAAATCCGTTGCTGAAAGGGGTTACCCTCAGTGGCGGGGAGCCCTTCGCCCAGGCGGAGGGCTTTGCCGAGATTGCCCGGCTGGCGCGCGAGGCTGGGCTGGATGTCATTACCTACACGGGTTACACCTTTGAGGAATTGCTAAAAGGGGATATCCCCGGAGCGCACGGGCTGCTAGGGTTTACCGATATTCTTGTGGACGGCAGATTTGAGATAGAAAACAAAAGCCCCCTGCTTAAATTCAGGGGTTCATCCAACCAGCGGGTGCTGGACACCGCCGCGTCGCTTGCCGCAGGCAAAGCGGTAACATGTGAGTTTTAGAGATTAACACGAGGAGGATCACGCCTTGCTCAGACGCCTTATATCCGCGGTTATTAGCTGCGTATTGATATTCATACTTACATCCTGCGGCGACAATTCGACCGGCGGCGCCGTTTATTATGAAACGGCATATGCTCCCATTACGCTTGACCCCCAGCTGGCAGACAGCGAAAGCGAGAGGATGTTTGTAACAAACTGCTTTGAGGGACTCTACCGCGCGGCACCCTCCGGCTTAAAGCCTATGCCGGCGCTTGCCGCAAAAACCGAAATTTCCGCCGACGGTCTGACCTATACCTTTACGCTCGAGTCCGGGGCAAAATGGTCAGAGGACGATATCCCGGTGACCGCCGGTGATTTTGCCTTTGCGCTGACAAGAGCCCTGCTCCCCGAAACGCGTTCCCCCGACGCTGAGCTTTTATACGCCATAGAGGGAGCGGAGCAGGTGCGTTCGGGCGTCTCCTCCGCCTCGGCCTTAGGCATAAGCGTCCCCGACGAGCAGACACTGATAATCCGGCTGGCAAAGCCCGACGAGGGTTTTCTCAGCACCCTTACCCTGCCTGTAGCCATGCCCTGCAACAAGGATTTTTTTGAAAGCTGCAAGGGGCGTTACGGGCTGGACGCGGAAAACCTGCTTACCAACGGCCCGTTTTATGTTCGCAGGTGGCTGGAGGAACGGATCACGCTGTGGCGGTTTAAGGGCTTTTCGGGCAAATATCCCACCGCGCTTTCAGCGGCGGTGGTGTATTTCAATCCGGATTTGGGCACGCTGCCTCAGCGCATTGCCGAATCAGACAGAGACGCAGGGGAAATCCCCGCCGATACGCTGATCCAAGCGGAGGAAAACGGGCTGGCTACCGCGCGGTTTGAAACCGTCTGCTGGGCTTTGATTTTAAATCCCGGAGCGCAGGATACGGGCGGGCTGAAGTTCCGCGAGGCTTTGAGCGAGAGCCTGGATCCCGCTTGCTACAGTGAGCGTTTAGGCGGAGTCAGGCGGCGGGCGGCATCGCTGATCCCTCCCGACCTGCTGATTTATTCCTCCCCTTATTCCGATATCGGACAAGCCGATATCTATAATCATGTATTTGACCTTGCGTCGGCAAAAGAAAAATTTTTGGCCGCCCTTGCCGAAATGGAAGGCGGGGTTTTGCCGCCGGTCACTCTGCTTTATCCCGAAACTGAGGACGCGCGGCTGACCGCCAGCCTTATAGCGCAGAACTGGCAGAAAAACCTAGGCGCGTATATCAATATTCAGGGCTCAAATCCCGGCACTTACGAAGACACGCTGGGGAAAGGAGATTACCGCATAGCGCTTTTGCCGCTTTCTTCGCCCGACGGCAGTGTGCGCAGGCTGCTTTCGCAGCTTACCGAAGAGGACGGCGCGCTGCTGGGCTTTAAAAACAGCGAATTTGACACGGCTATGTCGGAGGTTTCATCGGCTGTTTCGGCCGCCGAACTGGCCGGAATATTTTCTAAAGCGGGAAAAACCCTGATTGACAGCAAAACGGTGATCCCGCTGTTTTACGATTTGACCTGCTACGCCTGCGCTCCCGATGTCACCGGCATACAGTTCAGCCAAAACGCCGGCGCGGTTTCGTTTGTCTTCGCTGATAAGCCGATATCGTAGATGGTGGTATATGCGAGATGAAGTTCTCGCTGCACCAGTAGGTTATTATTCCACATCAAAAAAGAATTTGCTGTGGGTCTGCTATCAAATGGCAAAAAAACACCCCAAAAGTCTTGAGATTTCAAGGCTTTTGGGGCTTCGTTTCTTACTCCCACTCTATTGTCCCCGGCGGCTTTGACGTAATGTCATACACCACGCGGCCTATATTCGGAACCTCGTTTACAATCCTTTCAGAAACGATTTCAAGCAGCTCATAGGGGATTTTAGCCCATTTCGCGGTCATAAAATCGGTGGTTGTGACGGCGCGCAGCGCGACCGTATAATCATAGGTGCGTTCTCCGCCGGCAACTCCGACGCTGCGGATATCGGTTATGACGGCAAAATACTGCCCAATGCTTTTATGCAGCCCGGCTTTGGTTATCTCTTCCCTGAATATCGCGTCGGCCTCCCTTAGAATAGAAAGCTTTTGCTCAGTGACCTCACCGATAACGCGGATACCGTTGCCCGGCCCCGGGAAGGGCTGGCGCATGGCCAAAAATTCCGGGAGGCCGAGCTGTAAGCCCACCTTGCGCACCTCATCTTTAAATAGATCGCGCAGCGGCTCGATAAGCCCGGTAAAACCTATAGTTTCCGGAAGTCCGCCGACATTGTGGTGACTTTTTACCACACCCTCGCCGTCCTGCCCGCTCTCTATGATGTCGGGATAAATCGTCCCCTGCACCAGATATTCCGCGCCGCCAAGCTTGGCCGCCTGCTCTTCAAATACACGGATGAATTCCTCTCCGATGATTTTACGCTTCATTTCGGGATCGGTCACGCCCTTAAGCTTTGCCAAAAAGCGCTCCCCGGCGTTGACTCTTTTCAACTTTATGGAGAATTGCTCCGCGAAAACCTGTTCAACCTCGTCACCTTCATTTTTGCGCATAAGCCCGTGATCCACAAAAATACAGTTAAGCCGGTCGCCTACGGCCTTGTGCACAAGCGCGGCGCAAACCGACGAGTCCACACCGCCAGAAAGGGCGCAAAGCACCCTGCCGCCTTTGGCCTCAGCTCGGATTTTATCCACAGCATCCTCAATAAACCCCGGGATCGTCCAATCCGCCGAACAGCCGCAGGTATCGAAAATAAAGCCTTTGAGCATGTCGATATCCGGCTCACTGCCGGCCGATTCAGCGAAAACCCTCACCGGAATATTAAGCCCGGTGATTTTTTTCTCTATCTCACTGTCACTTACCTGTGAGAATAACTCCCCTTATAATTCGCCGCCGCGATTTTTTCCGCCGGCGTACCCGCGGGCATAACCTCGGAATAAACCCCAAGCTCACGAACACGGCGGGCGGTAAGCTGATTGCTTCCGGCGCCAAAATCTAAAATCAAAACAGTATCTTTTTTCAAACAAACCCCTCCATACGGTAATATTTTTGATTTGATGTGTAGGTGTAGGGCAGATTCCATGTGGCCGCCTGTGGCGTACACAACGCGCCCTTACAAAACCAAATTTATTCAGCGCTTACCTCGCCAAGCCCCAGCCTTTTGAACATCTCGTTATAGGCCTGCTCGACGTTTCCCAGATCCCGGCGGAAACG
>DOZQ01000092.1:10068-10799 GCA_003517915.1 Oscillospiraceae bacterium
TCCGCGCAGCGTCCGAATTCCAGCTTAAAATCCACAAGCTCGACCCCTATGCCGGAAAAATAAGCCCTCAGCACCTCATTTACACGGTAAGCCATTTTAGAAATCGTGTCCAATTCTTCTTCGGAGGCAAGTCCCAGCGCTAAAATATGTGTCTCGTTTATCATGGGATCATGCAGACTGTCGTCTTTAAGGCAATATTCCAGCGTCGGGCGTTTAAGCTCCGTACCCTCCGGCACGCCGAAGCGCTTTGAAAAGCTGCCGGCCGCGATATTGCGTATAATAACCTCCAGCGGGACTATCTCCACCTTTTTAACCAGCGTCTCACGGTCGCTGAGTTCCTTTATAAAATGGGTGGGAACATCGGCTTTTTCAAGAATCCCGCACAAAAAGTTGGTCATACGGTTATTTATGACGCCCTTACCGTCTATGCTTCCCTTTTTCAGCCCGTCGAACGCGGTCGCGTCGTCCTTGTAATCCACAATATAAACATTCGGATCCTCACTCGCAAACACCTTTTTGGCTTTACCTTCATATAGCATGTCCATTTTTTTCATACCGCAAAACCTCACTAATTAATATATATAAACAATATTGCGAATGACGGCGGGTGTCAAGTGTTTTCTTAGAAAAATCAACTCTTAATTGACAAATACCACGCGCGGTGAGATAATATAGTTTAATTATTTTTGCTTTTGAGATGAGGGTTTTAAGTTTGAAACAAACTACACACC
>DOZQ01000103.1:0-138 GCA_003517915.1 Oscillospiraceae bacterium
GGTCGACCAGTCGGCGGAAAAAATTGTGGAAACCGCGAAGCGCACGGGTGCGCGCGTGTCCGGCCCGATTCCGCTGCCGACCGAAAAAGAAATCGTGACCATTTTACGCGCGGTGCACAAATACAAGGACAGCCGCGA
>DOZQ01000103.1:149-1310 GCA_003517915.1 Oscillospiraceae bacterium
CAAATCGGTGGAGGCGCTTATGGGGCTTGAGCTCCCGGCCGGCGTGGATATCGAGATTAAGCTGTAAGCTCTGAGAGACTGAATTTTCGGTCTCTTAAGGTCATGTTGGCCGTTTTTCGCGGTCAACCAATAACCGTTAAGGAGGATATAAATCGATGCAAAAGGGCATTATCGGGAAAAAGCTTGGCATGACGCAGCTTTTTGATGAAAAGGGCAATGTCGTGCCGGTGACGGTCATCGAGGCCGGCCCCTGCGTGGTGGTGCAGAAAAAAACCGCCGAGAACGACGGCTATGAAGCCGTGCAGATAGGCTACGGCGACATGAAGGCAGGCAAGGTCAAAAAGCCGCTTAAAGGCCATTTCGCCAAGGGCGACGTAGCGCCGAAAAGGGTGCTCAGGGAATTCAGGCTGAGTGACACCGGCGCGCTTAACATCGGCGACCTCATCAAAGCGGACGTGTTCGCCGAGGGCGAGCGGGTGGATGTGACCGGCCGCAGCAAGGGCAAGGGATATCAGGGCGTTATCAAGCGCTTTGGTTTTTCAAGGCTTAAAGAATCGCACGGCTCCGGCCCGGTGGGGCGCCATCAAGGCTCTTTGGGCGCGTGCAGCTCTCCCTCCAGGGTGTTCAAGGGAACAAGGCTCCCCGGACATATGGGATGTGAGCGCGTGACCGTGCAAAACCTTGACGTGGTCAAGGTAGACAGTGAAAACAACATTATCGCGATTAAAGGCGCGGTGCCCGGCCCCAAGGGCGGCATTGTCGTTATCGCCGACAGTGTGAAAGCATAAGGGAAGGAGAGTCGGAAATGCCTAACGTAGCAGTATTAGATATGGCGGGTAAAAAGGTTTCTGATATCGACCTTGCCGACGCCGTATTCGCTATAGAACCGAATGTGCCGGTAATGCATATGGCGGTGGTCAACTATTTGGCCAATCAGCGGCAGGGAACACAGTCGACCTTAACACGCTCGGAGGTAAGGGGCGGCGGCAAAAAGCCGTGGCGGCAAAAAGGTACCGGACGCGCCAGGCAAGGCTCGACCCGGGCTCCGCAGTGGAAGCACGGCGGCATCGCTCTTGGGCCGAAGCCCAGAAGCTACCGTTTTTCCATCAATAAAAAGGTCAGGCGCTTAGCGATTCGCTCCGCCTTGTCCGACAAGCTCAG
>DOZQ01000103.1:1332-4364 GCA_003517915.1 Oscillospiraceae bacterium
GATATGCTCAAAGCGCTCGAGACCGGTAAAAAAGCGCTGATAATCCTAGAGGAAAACAACATCCACGCGGTGCGCAGCGCGCGCAATATCCCGGGCTGTAAAACGGCGCAGGCCGATTCTATAAACGCCTACGATATAATCAACGCGGATACGATCGTGCTCATAAAAGGCGCGGCGGCGAAGCTTGAGGAGGTATATGCGTAATGAAAACAGCTCAAGACGTTATTTTGGCTCCGATCATCACCGAAAAGAGTATGGCCGGTGCCAGAGTAAAGAAATACACCTTTAAGGTTGATAAAAACGCGAACAAAATTGACATTGCGCTCGCGGCTCAAAAGCTTTTCAATGTCAAGGTGAGCAAGGTCAATACCCTGCATGTCAGGGGTCAAAAACGCCGCTATGGCCGTTTTGAGGGGTATACCCCCTCGTGGAAAAAAGCTATCGTCACCCTGACGGCCGACTCCAAGGCGATCGAGTTCTTTGAGGGCATGATGTAAAATAGAGCGCGTTGCCCCGAAGCCGCGAAAAATGATTGTCGGTGAGAAAATCTGCGGTCGAAGAGTGTTTGCGGGGCGAACACAGCAGATTTTAAGCCGGAATGAATTTTTCACGGCAGCGCAGGGAGCAAAAGCGTGCCTGAATTAGAGCGCCGAGCGCTCGAGCCCGAAAAAACTAAAATCCATGATAAACATTATCTGCCGATAACAGGGCGGAGGCGATGTATGGGGCTTTATGGCAGAGCCCCGCGAAGCCGTCATGAGGAGAGTGAGACACAGTGCCAGTAAAATTTTATAAACCCACGACACCCGGCCGGCGCGGTATGTCGGTCACAGACTATTCGGGGCTTTCAAAAACAGGCCCGGAAAAAAGTCTTCTGGAACCGCTTAAAAAGCATTCGGGACACAACAACTACGGCAGAATCACCGTACGCCATCGCGGAGGCGGAAACCGCAAAAAATACAGGATCATTGATTTTAAGCGCAGCCGCTTCGATGTTCCCGCACAGGTTTTGACTTTGGAGTATGATCCTAACCGTTCGGCTCATATCGCGCTGATTCAGTATCAGGACGGAGAAAAGAATTATATCTTGGCTCCGGTCGGCTTAAAGGTCGGTGACACGGTAGTAAGCGGGACGACCGCCGACATAAAGCCCGGCAACGCTCTGCCGCTTAAGAACATCCCGACCGGCACGGTTATTCACAACATCGAGCTTTATCCCGGCAAGGGCGGGCAGTTAGCCCGCGCGGCAGGCAATTCAGCGCAGCTCATGGCCAAGGAAAACAACATGGCGCTGCTCAGACTGCCCTCGGGCGAGCTGCGAAACGTGCCGATAGGCTGCATGGCCGCAATAGGCCAGGTAAGCAACATCGACCATGAAAACATCAATATCGGCAAGGCCGGACGCAAACGCCATATGGGCTGGCGTCCCACCGTCAGAGGCTCGGTCATGAACCCGTGCGATCACCCGCACGGCGGCGGCGAGGGCAAATCCCCGATAGGCCGCCCCGGCCCAGTCACCCCGTGGGGCAAGCCGACACTTGGATATAAAACACGCAAAAAGCACAGCCGCTCGGATAAATATATCGTCAAGCGCCGCGGTGCGAGATAGTCGGACGAAAGGAGTATGAATTATGGGAAGAAGCGTTAAGAAAGGCCCTTTTATTCAGCCGGTGCTGCTTAAAAGAATTCAGGCTATGAATGAAAGCGGCGAGAAAAGAGTGCTCAAGACCTGGAGCCGTGCCTCCACCATTTTCCCCGATTTCGTCGGACATACCCTAGCGGTACACGACGGCCGCAAGCATGTGCCGGTTTATGTCACGGAGGATATGGTCGGGCACAAGTTAGGCGAATTTGCGCCGACGAGAACCTTCAGGGGCCATGCCGGCTCCAAGACTTCGAAATAAAGCGGCCGAAAGGAGAGTATTGCGATGGAAGCGAGGGCAACCGTTAAGCATGCCCGTATATCACCCCGCAAGGTGACAATTGTGCTGGATCTGATAAGGAACCAGCCGGCGGAAAAAGCCATGGCGATTCTGAAACACACGCCCAAAGCCGCGTGTGAATATCTTGAAAAGCTGCTTGGCTCCGCAATGGCGAACGCCGAAAACAACCATGATATGGATACGTCCCGGCTGTATGTGGCCACCGCCCATGTGGGCGCCGGCCCCATCCTCAAACGGATTCGTCCGAGAGCGCACGGGCGCGCCTATCATATCTATAAGAGAACGTCACATATTACCCTTGTGCTCAAGGAAATGGACGACGAGGGGGAGGAAGCGTAAATGGGCCAAAAAGTTCATCCACACGGACTGCGCGTCGGCGTTATTAAGGGCTGGGATTCCCGCTGGTTTGTCAAAGAAGCCGATTTCGGCGACACACTGGTCGAGGATTACAAGCTTAGGGTTTATCTTAAAGAGAAGCTCTACGGCGCGGGTATTCCGAAAATCGAAATCGAACGGGACGCCTCTAGAGTCAGGCTGTTTATTCACTGCGCGAAGCCCGGCATGGTCATCGGCCGCAACGGCTCGGAGATCGACAAGCTTCGCATTGACTGTGAAAAGATGCTGAAAAAGCCGGTATCCATAAACATCGTCGAGGTGCGCAACCCGGATGTCAACGCGCAGCTGGTAGCGGAAAATATCGCGGCGCAGCTGGAAAAGAGAATCTCTTTCCGCCGCGCGATGAAGCTGGCGATAGGCCGCGCGATGCGGCTGGGCGCGAGAGGCATTAAAACTCAGGTTTCCGGTCGTTTGGGCGGCGCGGAAATCGCCAGAACCGAGCATTATCACGAGGGAACGATCCCTCTTCAGACTTTAAGGGCGGATATCGACTACGGCACGAGCGAGGCCAAAACCACCTACGGCCGCATAGGCGTAAAGGTTTGGTTGTATAAGGGCGAGGTGCTGCATGACGCCGGCGTGGCGGGACGCAGAGACCGTCCGCCCCGCAGAGATGACCGTCCCCCACGCCGCGATGACAGGCCGAGAGGCCAGGGCGGCGGAGGCTACAGAGGCGGTCAAGGCCAAGGTGGC
>DOZQ01000233.1 GCA_003517915.1 Oscillospiraceae bacterium
ATATTCAGCACCGCGCCGCCCGGAAACCCGAAAACGGTGTCGACATTTTGCTCAAGCAGACATTCTATAAGTATCTGCGCTCCTGTTTTTTGCATTTTGACTCACTCCCTAGGTAAATTGTGTGCGTCTGCGGGCGGATATGGAATCCGCCNNACGACACAGGGGTCGTTCCCTGCAAAACATCAAAAAAGCCTTCGTCTCTAATAAGAGACGAAGGCTTATAATCCTCCGCGGTACCACTCCGGTTGCCTGCATAGCAGGCCGCTTAAACGATATCGGGACATAAAATCCGAATACCTGCCCCTGTAACGGAGAGCCACCGTTCGCACCTAATCGCCGCGCGGCAAACCGCCGCGGCTTTCGGCTGAAAGCTGATAGGGTGATATTCGGAAAACCTCTGACACTGCCTCGCACCGTACGGCAGCTCTCTGATGACAGCCGGAATGCCTACTTGTCCCCGTCTTCGCCTTTAAACCGATATAAATTTGATAACATTATATGACCGCCGCGCGGTTTTGTCAACAATTATTTTTAAACAAAATACATTCACGAGCTGTCGGTAGTATCATCATATTATTTTTTACCAAGAAAAATAAGCTTTTAGATTTTATAGCCTACCACGACAATCATAACCATAAGTTTAATAATTTTTGTGGATTTTTCTTGCATTTTAACTAATAATCCTTTATAATTATTTTGTTTACAGCGTTCTAACAGGGTAAACTGATAAACGGCTGAATCGATTTTACCTTAACGTTATAGCTGTAAAAATACGTATTTCAGGAGGGTGATATCAAGTGGCACCAGAGACAATTCAAATTTTGATTGCGATGATTATCTATATGGCGGCGGTCATTGTAATCGGCTTTGCCTTTACGAAAAAGGCAAACAAAAGCTCCGAAAATTATTTCCTTGGCGGGCGGAGTTTAGGCCCGTGGGTCGCGGCCATGAGCGCCGAGGCGTCGGATATGTCGGGCTGGCTGCTTATGGGGCTGCCCGGCGTCGCTTATTGGTGCGGACTCGCGGACGCAACCTGGACGGCTATCGGTTTGGCCGTGGGTACATATGTCAACTGGCTGATTGTTTCAAAAAGACTCAGGCGTTACAGCATAAAGGCAAACAATTCCATTACCCTGCCGGACTTTTTCTCCAACCGCTTCAAAGAAAAGAAAAAGATTATAATGACCATAGCGGCGCTTTTCATTCTGGTCTTTTTCACGGTTTACGCCGCAAGCTGCCTTGTCACCTGCGGCAAGCTGTTTTCCACTCTTTTCGGTGCACCCTATCTCGCCATGATGGTTCTGGGCGCGGTTTTTGTCTTGATCTACACCCTTATGGGCGGATTTTTGGCTGAGAGCGCTTCCGACTTCATGCAGGCTATCGTCATGATAGTCGCGCTTATAGTCGTCGTAATAACCGGCGTAGCGGCGGCCGGCGGGCTTGACAGCGTAATTGACAACGCCAAAGATATCCCGGGATTTTTTGAGTTCTTCGGCATCGCCACCCCGACCGTAGACGCGAACGACGTGCAGCTAATCCAAGGCGCGCAGCCTCTCTTCGGCCCCAGGGCGGACTACGGCTTCCTCTCTATAATCTCCATGATGGCGTGGGGGCTCGGTTATTTCGGCATGCCGCAGGTGCTGCTGCGCTTTATGGCTATCCGCAAAGAAAAGGAGCTCACCCGCTCTCGCCGCATCGCCACCGTGTGGGTCTTGATTTCGCTGGCCGTAGCGGTATTTATCGGCATTGTTGGCAGAAGCCTTTATCCCACCGCCCTCACCACGGCATCCGAATCCGAAAGCGTGTTTATTCTTCTTTCGACAAACCTGCTTCCGCCGCTTATCGCGGGCTTTGTAATGGCCGGGATTCTGGCCGCGACCATAAGCTCCTCAGACTCCTACCTGCTTATCGCCGCCTCGGCGGTTTCCAAAAACATCTATCAGGGCCTGTTCCGCAAAAACGCGTCGGATAAGCATGTCATGTGGGCTTCACGCATAGTCCTAGCGGCAATCGCGGTAATCGCGGTAATCATGGCATTGGACGAGAACAGCGTAATTTTCACCATAGTCTCGTTTGCCTGGGCGGGCTTCGGCGCGACCTTCGGCCCGCTTATGCTCTTCTCGCTGTTCTGGAAACGCATAAACCGCGCCGGTGCCATCGCCGGTATGATAGGCGGCGCGGGAATGGTCTTTTTGTGGAAGCTGGTGCTGAAACCTCTGGGCGGCTTCTTCGGCATTTACGAGCTGCTGCCTGCGTTCATCTTCTCCTGTCTGCTCATTGTGGGGATTTCGCTGCTGACCTCCCCTCCCTCAAAAGAGATAGAGGCGGATTTTGAGGAGGTTAAAACCGCAAAAGAGAGCTGATTTTAATTTAACCGAAAAAACACTTGCATTTTATATGAAACAGTATTATAATATATTGGAAATGTAAGCAAAGGAAGAGTGGGTTGATTACCCGCTCTTTCGTTTGTTTTGGTACGGATTAACATCATACAACAATAAGTCGGAGGTTGTCGCGGGTGGCGGAATTAAAAGGCGCGGGCATTGCCGCGCGGGTTTGGGAAATAGCGAAGCCTATCGCCGAGGCGCAGGGCGTTTCGCTTTGGGACGTCAGATTTGTCAAAGAGGGCGCGTTTAGGTTTCTGCGCATAATACTTGATAAACCTGGCGGAGTGTCCATAGATGACTGCGAGGCGGTCTCAAGGGCGGTAGACCCGGTTTTAGACGAGCTGGATTTTATTTCCGAGAGCTATTATCTCGAGGTTTCCTCCCCGGGGCTGGGGCGGGATCTCACCCGGGAGAGCCATTTTGAAGCGATGAATGGCCGCGCCGTTCTGGTAAGGTTAATCCGCCCAAAAGACGGCCAGCGGGAGCTTACCGGCGTGCTTTCGGGATTTTCCGGCGGCGTTATAAAGCTTGTAACACCCGACGGGGAAACCGAAATCAAAAAGAATGAAACCGCGTTTGTCCGCATTGCGGACGATGAGGATGAGGATATGGGAGGATTCATGGAATGAACAACGAGTTTTTCGACGCGCTGTCGCAGATGGAAAAAGAAAAAGGGATACCCGCGGAGTATCTCGCCGAAAAAATACAAAACGCGATCACTGTCGCGGTCAGGCGGGATTACGGCGGCAGAGAGGTGGTCTTTTGCAATATCGACACCAAAAGCCGTGTCTTTGAGGTTATGATCCGCAAGACGGTGGTAGATGAAATCACCGACCCCGACATCGAGATTCTGCCGCAGGACGCGATGCGCTATAACAGCAAGGCGCTGTCGGGCGACACTGTCGAGATTCCGCTGGATACCCGCCAGTTCGGCAGAATAGTCGCGCAGACCGCCAAGCATGTCATCCGTCAGGGCATAAGGGAAGCCGAGCGCGGCCAGATTCTGCAGGAATTCCAAAGCCGCCAGCAGGAGCTGGTGACGGCGGTGGTGCTGGGCATCGACCCGCGTTCGGGCAACGCTACCTTGCAGATCGGCCGGTCGGAGGCGGTTCTGCCCCGCGCGGAGCAGGTCGCGGGCGAGCAGCTTAAAGAGGGCGGTCACGTCAAGGTTTATATAGTGGATGTAAAGGACAGCGAAAAGGGTCCGCGCATCATGATCTCGCGCACCCATCCGGGGCTGGTCAAGCGGCTGTTTGAAAACGAGGTGCCGGAAATTTTTGACGGCACCATTGAGATAAAGGCGGTCTCCCGCGAGGCGGGCGCGAGAACAAAGCTCGCGGTCTTCTCGAAAGACCCGGATGTCGATCCCATCGGCGCGTGCATAGGCCAGCGCGGCGCGCGGGTCAACCGCATCGTCGAGGAGCTGGACGGCGAAAAGATAGACATAGTAAAATACAGCGACGACCCTGCCGAGTTTATAGCGGGCGCGCTTTCGCCCGCAAAGGTGCTGGGCGTGGAGGTCGACCCCGAGGGAAACAAGGCCTGCCAGGTCACCGTGCCGGATTCACAGCTCTCGCTTGCCATAGGCAACAAGGGTCAGAACGCCCGGCTGGCGGCCAAGCTCACCGGCTGGAAAATCGACATAAGGCCCGAAAGCGGATTTTACGGAGAGCAGTAATCAAGCGCGCCCGCCCGAAGCCGCGAAAAATGATTGTCGGTGAGAAAAACCGCAGTCGAAGAGGGTTCGCGGAGCAAACTCAGCGGTTTTTTGAACCGGAATGAACCGGCTGCGCCGGGGCGTTCGCTCCGCGTTCGCACGAATGGAGGCTCGGCGTAATATTACAGATTTCATTTACCGCATTTTTGTGTGTTCCATTAGATCCGTGCCGCAGAGAGTAGTTTTCTTATTCGCGGCAGCGCGGAGAGCGAACGCGTGCCGACCGGCTGCGCCGGAGCATTCGCACGAATAACGGTTAAGCGGACATTACGAATCTTACACACCGCCCTTTTAGACGTTCGCGCCGAGCGCCCGAGCCCGAAAAAAATGACGGAGGCGAGAGAATCGCCGAGAAAAGATTATAGCAAACCCCTAAAACGTAGCGCAATTATCACAGAAACGATAGGTATCATTTTGCTATGTGTCATGTCTTTCGATTGCCGCCATGGGCGGCGAGAAAGACAATTTAAATTTTTATTTTAGAGCAATTTGCTTTTGATTTATGATCTAATATAAAAAATGCTCTAAGAATATATAATAACACTATCGGGGGAAACGAGATTATGGCGACCAAGCAAAAACGCGTACCGCTGCGCATGTGCACCGGCTGCGGAGAAATGAAGCCGAAAAAAGAGCTCATAAGGGTGGTAAAAAGCCCCGAGGGTGAAATCTCGCTCGACCTCACGGGCAAAAAGCCCGGCAGGGGCGCGTATGTCTGCGCCGACGCCGAATGCCTGAAAAAGGCGAGAAAGCGGGGACGGTTTGAACGCGCGTTTTCGTGCAAAATAGATGAGGCGGTATTTTCGAGACTGGAACAGGAGCTGTCGGATGAAGGGTGAGCTTTTAAGCCTTTTGGGCCTTGCCCGGCGGGCGGGCCGATTGGCCGCCGGCTTTGAGGCGGTAAAATCCGGAATAAAATCCGGCAGGGCGAAGGCGGTGTTTTTCGCTATGGATCTTTCTCCGGGAACGGTCAGCCGGCTGACCGGCTTTTGCGCCGGAAATATCCCGGCGGTTAGTCTGCCGGAGTCCGCCATGGACATAAGTAAGGCGGTGGGTACAAAATGCGGCTGCGCGGCGGTGCTGGACGACGGCTTCGCGAAAAAGGCGCTTGAGATAATACACACTGAATAAACCGCGCCATGTAAAGGCGAACTATGTTCGCCCGCGGGATACCGCCGATATTTAATTATTGCTCTTCGGTACAACGGCACGGGGATCTTTCCCTACACCTAACCGCCGGGCGGTGAAGCCGGAATTATATTACAGCAGATTTCTCTAAGGGGGTTTTCATATTGATGATGGTAAAATACAGGGTGCACGAGGTGGCCAAGGACTTCGGCATGCCCACTAAAAAAATAGTCGAGCTGCTCGCGGGATATTTCGACGAGCCGAAAAAGAGCATGACGGCGCTGAGTGAAACCGAGCTGGACGTCATATTCGATTCGGTTACCCAGCAAAACGGCGTAGAAAATTTCGACGCCTATTTTGCCGCGCGCGAAATGGATAAAGCAAAGCAAAAGGGTGTGCAGGAAACCGCGCCGCCTGCGGAAAAACCGGAGAAGGCCGGCGGGGATACTCCCGGAAAACCGGCGGAGGCATCCGCCGCGAAGGCTCCGGAAACCCCGAAAAAGCCGGCTGGAGCGCCGCCCAAGCGCGGCCCGGCTCAGGTTCGCCGGGTGGACACGCGCACGACGCATGTGGAGCTGGACCGCTACAACGAGAAATACGAACAGATAGCCCCCGCGAGAACCATGCAGGACAATATGCAGCGCAAGCAAAAGCTCAAGCAGCGTTCGCACGAATACCGCCGCCCGGCCTCGGGCAAACGTGAGACCGAGGCGGAAAAGATGCGCCGCTTGCAGCTTGAGCGCCTTAAAAAGCAGCCCATAAAAATCACGGTCGGTGACGAGATCACGGTCGGGGAGCTTGCCTCTAGGCTTAAAAAGACCGCCGCCGAGGTAATTAAAAAGCTCATGTCGCTGGATGTGATGGCAAGCGTAAGTCAGGTAATCGACTACGACACGGCCGAGCTGGTGGCGACCGAGCTTGGCGCTAAGGTCGAGCGCGAGGTGGTTGTGACCATTGAGGAACGCATTATGGACGACACCCAGGACACGGCGGAAAACCTAAAGCCCCGCGCTCCGATTGTAGTGGTTATGGGACACGTCGACCACGGCAAGACCTCGCTGCTNNCGGCATTACCCAGCACATAGGCGCCTACCGCGTCAAGGTAAAAGACAGGATGATCACCTTCCTGGATACTCCGGGGCATGAGGCGTTTACCTCCATGCGCCAGCGCGGCGCGCAGGTAACCGATATCGCGGTGCTTGTGGTC
>DOZQ01000033.1:0-137 GCA_003517915.1 Oscillospiraceae bacterium
AAACTGTATAATAGAGATATGGAAAACGAATTAAAAACCCAAGCAGTGCGGCTAAGTCCAGAAGAGCAATACCAGATCCGCAAGAGCATCATCCGACTATCAAAGAGCGGAAAAGAGAACGAGGAGATAGCGGAAAT
>DOZQ01000033.1:336-5563 GCA_003517915.1 Oscillospiraceae bacterium
CCATACCCGAATCCACATTGGGAGTATATTTGGCACGGTGGGGATTTTCAGTGCAGCGACCTACAAAACGCGCCTACAAGCAGGACGAAGAGGCAGTAAAAAGCTGGGTAGAAACTGAGTTTCCCGGCATTTCTGAACGTGCCAAGGCTGAAAATGCGGAGATATACTTTGGCGATGAAGCAGGTGTGCAAAATCAGGCGACATGCCTGAGAGGATATGCTCCTATCGGAAAAACGCCGGTAGTTATGACCGAGGCTAAGCGCATTAAAATCAATATGCTGTCGGCAATATCCAACCGAGGGAAACTGCGGTTTATGCTGTATAAGGACAATATGAACGCTGATAAACTCATTGATTTCATGCGGCGTTTAGTTCATGACAGCAAGAAAAAAGTATTCTTAATTTTGGACAATCTTCGGGTGCACCATTCAAAAAAGGTAAAGGCGTGGCTTGATGAGCATATAGAGGATATCGAGGTCTTTTATCTGCCATCTTATGCGCCGGAATACAATCCTGACGAGCTTTTAAACAGCGACCTCAAACGCGGAATCAGCAAGCGCCCGAGCCCACGTTCAGACAAGGAGTTGGAGCACAATGTGCGTTCACATTTGAAAGCGGTTCAATTGCGACCGGACAAAATTCGTGGGTTCTTTGGTTCGAGTACGACCTGCTATGCCGCTTGACTCGCGCAAGGTTTAATCAGCGGAGCAATAATAACGGCACATTGATTATAGCGTGATGTGTTTAGAAATGCTTATTTTCTGCGTCTTTACGAGGTAACTGCGAAAAAGCTAAATATGTCACTTATTTTTACTCTTTGATGAGTTACAAGCGAACTAATACTTAGATTCAACTATAATAGTTGTATGCGCTCTTTATAATCACGCACGACCCGAACAAAATATCTTTTGAGAGTTCGGTAGCATAAATATACAAGAATAGATAGCAATCCTGCCATCAACAGACCTGCGGGAACGCTCATAATTTGGGGAACATCCATATTAAGCATCGTCATATTGACTGTCCCGATGCCAAAATTCCGCAATATGCCTCCAATAACCGACCCGATTGCACCGACCCCAAATAGTAATGCCATTCCTCCGAATATAAAAACCATGAAAAAGCTTCCTATACCAGCAGAAACAAGTAATGGAATAGCTTTCAAAATTCTATTGTTATTTACATAGTACTCTCCAACCAATGATTTTGCGAGAATTTCGGGATTCCCTAATCTGCTCAGGACATAAAATTCTTCTTTCCCGGCAGCAAGAGTATCTGCTATATGCTGTTCGATTTCCTTGATGATGTCTTCTTTTTGTTCCGCAGGCAATCCTTTCAAATTTTTCTTTAGCTCAGAGATGTAAGCATCTTTATCCATTTCAGTTTTGCTCCTTTTGATTTAATAAAATATTTATTTCTTTTGACAGCTCAACCCAAGTCAATGACATTTTATTTAGCACTTCAAGCCCTAATGCAGTCAATTTGTAGTATTTTCTTGGATGTCCCCCCTCGGATTCCAACCAGTATGATTCTAATTTTTTTTCTTTTTGCAGTCTTCGCAACAAGGGATACAATGTGCCTTCTGTTATTGAAAGATATCTAAGCTCTTCTAAGCTCGAAACTATCTCATAACCATAACAAGCTTTTTGACTAATAAAAAGCAAGACACAAAATTCCATGATGCCGCGTCTTAATTGCGCAACCCATTCAACATCATCCATTAATTCACCTCCAAAGACAGTATATCACATCTTACTGTGTGTTGCAAGGTATATTTTCGACAGATTAAATATTCTTGAAAATGAACGAGGACATGCCAAAGAGCATATCCTCGTTTTGTGCATATTATATGAATACTATCCCTCGAAAGCCGAGCGGCGGGTAAGGGTAGAAAAGAAATATACCCTCACCCATTCATAATAACAAAAAACCTATAGAAATCAATAAAATTCGGCATTCTTTCTGCCATACAAATAGTTTTTACAAGCTATGACCGTAACTCTTATTGCGTTTCGGCTTCGGCGTAAGCTCGTCTATGTGCTTCTGTATGCCGGGGGATATTTCATAGTGTTTTTCAATATCTTCCGCGATTTCCGTAAGTCCAGCTTTTTTAGCCCATGTAACGGCGTAATTGGGTATCGCTTTCAAAAGCCGTTCCTGCGGCGGCGTTAATCCCTCAATTATAAGAGCCGGGTCGTATAGTATGGCGTTAATCGCTTTCGCCATGCTCCCGACATTGCTGTACGCGCCTTTCATTACGGCTTCCATTTCCGCCGCTTTATCCGCCATGACTTTGAATCTGTCGCGGTCTGATACGGCTTGGCGGTACAGGGCATTAAGGTTGGTCTGCTGATAGTACAGGCTTTGCGCTTTCTTAATTTCGGAAGCGGCTTCCGATTTAAGGGCGTTCGCCGTGGCTATCGCTTCGGAAGCGGCGGCGTTGGCTTCGGCGGCTTTCTTTTCGGCGGCGGCCTTTTCTTTGCCTCCGGCTGTCGGCTTCTGAACTCTGGGAATACTCTTAATAAGTTTTGCCAGTTCTTTGTCTTTGGCCGCTTCGCTGAGGTCCCATCTCATCTGCATTGTGAGAAAGTATTCGGGATTGGTGTTAAAGTATTGCGCAAGCCTCATCGCAACGGGAACGGTAATCTTTGTTTTACCGATAACGATCAGCCGGACTGCCGACTGGCTAAGGTGAATATCCTTTGAAAGCTTAAAAGGATTGAGTTTGTACTTTTCCAGCATACCAGCTAGATAAGACCCGGGGGACTGTAAAGTCTGTGCCATACATGCTCCTTATTTCTTGGTTTTGTAGACATAATAATAATACCAGAAGATTTATAATAAGTCTAGTAGAAAAATCAAAAAAAACGTGATAAAATTGAGGCGCTATGCGGAAAATACAAAAAAAAGCAAACAAAAAGATCGCCGCGCTGATTATTGGAGCGCTGGTTTTTGCGGTAATAACCCTGCTGCACCTGTGCGGGGCTTTTCATTTTCTGGAATATAAGTCTTATGATCTGCGCGTCAGGTTTTTTGCCGAATCAACACGGCCCGCAAATGATATTATTGTTATTTTGGTGAATCAGGACAGTATTGACTGGGCGCAGAGGGAGCGGGGGTGGGGGTGGCCCTGGCCCCGGCAGGCTTACGCGGAAATACTCGATTACATGAATCTGGGCGGCGCGAATTCTGTTGCCATTGATATTTTGTTTACCGAGTCTTCCATATATCAGGAAGCGGATGATAATGATTTTATACGCGCCGAACGGGAATACGGCAGAACCGTGCAGGGAGTTTTTTTGAGCAGCCAGAGCGGTAATATCGCTTCATGGCCGCCCGAATTAAAGCTGCCTTTGTACCGGCCGGAAGGTTTCGGCGCTTTTCTGGAACAATTCAGCCGTAATGAAAGCGGTAATCGGCTGGACAGCGCCCAATTTCCCATTCCGGGACTGAGTTCCGCCGCCGGCGCGTTGGGCTGTTTAAGCGGGATACCCGATTCTGACGGCGTAATCAGGCGGCTGCGGCTGTTTACCCTTTTTGACAATAAAGCTGTTCCGGGTTTGGCCGCCGCCTCGCTGCTGGTTGGCGGATATAGTGAAAATATCAGTTATAACGCCGCCAATAAAACCGTCCAATGGGATCAAATGACTATTCCTGATGTTAAAAACGGGGCAAGCCTGCTCCGTTTCCGGGGCGATTTGTCCCGTTACATACCGTATTCAGCCAAAGATATTTTAATCAGCAAAGAAGCGTACCTGCGCGGCGAGGAACCGGTTTATTTGCCGGAGGATTTTGCCGGCTGCTATGTTTTTTTGGGCCTGTATGCTCCGGGGCTGTTTGATATTTTCAGCACGCCTATTTCATCATTGTATCCGGGCATGGGGGCGCATATTACCATGCTGGATAATATTCTGCAGGGTGATTTTATCCGTGAAAGCGGGCAATGGCTGAATTTGTTAATTCTTTTAGTCGTAGTGGGTATAACCGTTGCGCTGAGTCTGTTTTCAGGCCGCGTGTTTTTGCCGGTGTGCGCCACCGTTTTGACCGTAGCCGCAGTTATCGCGGTTTCTTTTGCCGCTTACCAGACGGGCGGCCTGTGGCTCCCCATGATAACGTTTCTCGCCGGAATTGCCGCGGCGTTTATCAGCGCGACTCTGTACAATTACGCCACCGAAGGCAGTCAGAAACGTTTTATTAAATCGGCGTTTAGCCAGTACCTTTCGCCCAAAGTTATTGAACAAATTATCGCCGATCCCTCGCAGCTTAAACTCGGCGGTGAAAAACGCGAAATGACGGCGATTTTTACCGATATCCGCAGCTTTTCCACCATAAGCGAGGCGCTCGGCGATCCGCAAAAACTGGTAGAACTCCTCAACCATTACCTCACCCGAATGAGTAATATCGTGCTTGAAAATCAGGGAACCATTGACAAATACGAGGGCGACGCCATTATCGCTTTTTTCGGGGCGCCGGTGTATATGGAGAACCATGCCGCGCTGGCCTGCCGTTCCGTGGTGCTGATGAAAAAAGCCGAAGTTGACATTAATCGCGAAGCGCTTAGTCTGGGGCTTATTACCCCGGCGGTTATGGAGGCAATGGTCAAAAAAGGCATACTGCGCAGTATTGACGATCCATGCCCCATGTTTACCCGTTTGGGGGTTAATTCCGGCAGCATGGTCGTCGGCAATATGGGAACCCCCAGCAAAATGGACTACACGATAATGGGAAACGCCGTCAACCTTGCGGCCCGGCTTGAGGGGGTGAACAAGCAGTACAACACCGGCGGTATTTTAATCAGCGAATATACCAGAGACCAAATCGGTGATGAATTTGTGCTGCGGACGCTCAGCCGTGTCCGCGTGGTGGGGATCAACACCCCCCTGCGCCTCTATGAACTGCTTGACATACGGGCGGAGGCCCCCCCCGCCCTGATAGAAATGACCCGTATGTGGGAGCAGGGCTTTGCCGCTTATGAGCGCCGGGATTTTAACGCCGCCGTGCAGGTTTTTGAAGCGGTATACCGGCAGAATGAAACAGACCTTGCCGCGAAAAAATACCTTGACCGCTGCCGGAAATACCTTGCCTCGCCCCCCGATGACGCGGCATGGGATAACGGCGTGGACAATTTGACCGAGAAATGAAGCCCTACGGCAAGTCGCCTATATAAAGGGTTTTGCCAAGAGGGGCTAAAACCTTTAAGACGGTATGGTTTTTCCGTCAAATGGCA
>DOZQ01000245.1 GCA_003517915.1 Oscillospiraceae bacterium
CATTTGCGCGACCCTTACGCCGCACTACTGCGCACCGCCAAATGCCGCTGAAATCCGCAAAAGACTGGGTATTGAAAATGCTGTGGCGTTTGATATGAATGCGCAGTGCACCGGTTTTATCTTCTCCTGCGCGGTGGCTCACAGCATGATGAAAACCCTGGGTTTCAAAAACGCGCTGGTCATAGGCAGCGAAATCCTCAGCAAGCTCACCGACTGGACCGACCGCACGACCTGCATCTTATACGGTGACGGAGCCGGAGCCGCCATTTTGTCCGACAGCGAGGACTCCTCCGGAATCAAAAGTGTTTATCTGGAAGGCAGCAACGATTTTGACGATTCCCTGGTTTGTCTGTCCGCGCTTAACGATTCGCCGTTTGCGGTGCCGCAGCAGGCAAACACCAAAATACAGATGAAGGGCGGCAAGGTCTTCACCTACGCGGTCGGTGCAATGAAGCGCAGTGTTAACAAAGTCTTGGAATCCTCTGGATTTTCTCTGGACGATATCAAATGGATCATACCGCATCAGGCGAACCTCCGCATAATTACGTCTACCGCAAACCGTCTCAATGTGGAGATGGATCGGTTTTTTGTAAATATCGATCACACCGGCAATACCTCCTCCGCCACCATTCCCATAGCCTTGCACGAGCTGTATAATACGGGACAACTGCAAAAGGGAGATTTGATAATCTTAACGGGATTTGGAGCCGGTCTGGCAGCGGGTGCGCTGTTGCTCGAATGGTGATATAATTTTAAGGAGACAACAGATGTTTAAAACAGATATAACTGCTCTGCTCGGAATAGAATACCCCTGCTTTCAGGGAGCGATGGCATGGGTCGCCGACGCGGATATAGCCGCGGCGGTCAGCAACGCAGGCGGGCTTGGGATTATAGCGGCCGGCAGCGCTCCCGCCGACTGGGTAAGGGCGCAGATAAGGCGCGCACGTGAGAAAACCGACCGTATTTTCGGGGTGAATATCATGCTTATGAGCCCCACCGCGCCGGATATCGCTCAGCTTGTTATAGACGAGAAAATACAGGTCGTCACTACCGGGGCAGGGAACCCCGGAAAATATATGCCCATGTGGAAGCAGGCCGGCATCAAGGTCATTCCGGTAATCGCCTCGGTCGCGCAGGCCAAGCGTATGCAGCGGGTCGGCGCAGACGCCGTAGTCGCGGAGGGTTGCGAGGCCGGCGGGCATATCGGTGAGCTTACCACCATGACTTTAGTGCCTCAGGTAGTGGACGCGGTCGATATCCCTGTGGTCGCGGCGGGCGGTATTGCGGACGGGCGCGGAATTGCCGCAGCCTTTATGCTCGGCGCCAAGGGAGTTCAGGTCGGCACACGATTTTTGGTCGCCAAAGAATGCAACGTGCACGACAATTTCAAAGACGCGGTTATTGAATGCGGCGATATCGGCACCATAGTCACCGGACGTTCTACGGGACATCCCGTTAGAGTGATAAAAAATCAGCTTGCAAGAGAAAATTTAAAGCTGGAACGCGAAACTCAGGATATAGAAAAAATAGAGGAGCAGCTCACAGGCACTCTTCGTCTGGCGGTTGTCGAGGGGGACACAAAAAAAGGCTCCCTTATGGCCGGTCAGTCGGCAGGGATGGTGACCAAGCGCCAAACCGCCGAAGAGATCATAACCGAAATGTTTTCACAGGCCGAAAAGTTGCTTGCAAGATAATATAACGACAGATATTTATATTGCTTTAGACAGATAATACAGTAAACCACTGTAGCTATAAATATTTATACGGGAGGTTTCAATGGGAACAGCGCTTGTTTTTTCTGGCCAGGGCGCGCAAAAGCCGGGTATGGGTTTAGATTTATATGAGAATAACGGTGCGGCGCGGGCGGTGTTTGAAAAGGCACCAACGGAGATAAGGCGGATTTGTTTTTCGGGTACTCCCGACGAGCTTGCCCTGACTCACAATACACAGCCCTGTGTCTATACGGTTACTATGGCGGCTTTCGCGGCGTTTTTAACTAAAAAAATCCCTTACGATATGGCCGCTGGTTTTAGCCTTGGGGAATACGCCGCGCTTACGGCCTCCGGCGTTTTCGATTTTGAAACCGGGATTGATCTCGTGACGAAACGCGGAGCCTATATGGCGGAATGCGCATCTGAGGATTCAGGTATGGCGGCGGTTTTAGGTGAGCGTGAAACGGTTTTGCGGCTAATTGAACAATCCGAAGGCGGCGGAATGCTGCTGCCGGTGAATTATAACGCCCCCACACAGATTGTCGTCGCGGGTAGTGGCCAGAGGTATCAAAGCTTCATAAAGACGGCGGCGGAAAACAAGCTCAAGGTCATTTCGCTGAAGGTCAGCGGCGCTTTCCACAGCCCCATGATGCAGCCCGCCAGCGCCAAAATCCGGAAGCTGCTTGGTTCTCTCACGCTGCATGCGCCGCGTTTTCCGGTCTACTCCAACGTGACTGCGAAAGATATGTGCGGCGGCGATCTTATAGATCTTATCGCCCGGCAGACCATGAGCCCTGTGCTCTGGGAGCAGACGGTCAGAAATATGATAGCGGCCGGAGCTGACCGCTTTATAGAAATCGGCGTGGGAAGTACCCTTTGCGGCCTTATCAGAAAAATAGACAGGAGTGTCGAAGTTTACAACATAGACAGCTGCGCGTCGCTTGAGAAAACAGCGGCCGCGTTTTTGAACTGAGTTTTCAAATATATAAGCTCTGAAAAGGAGAATGAATTGATGTTTGCGGGAAAAACTGTATTGATTACCGGCGGTACCAGCGGAATAGGCTTGCAGACGGCAAAATCCTTTGCCGAAAAAAACGCGAATGTGGCGATTGCTTCCATCGACTGTGACACCGCCGCGGACGGCCTTCGCGACGACTTGGAGGCATTCGGAACAAAAATAGGCTTTTATACCTGCGACGTTTCGGATTTTGACGCCGCCGGCGCCGCCGTAAAGCAAATTGCCGAGGATTTCGGCGCGGTCGACATCCTTATAAACAATGCGGGGATCACAAGGGACGGTCTGCTTATCAGAATGAGCGAAACCGATTTTGACCGTGTGATCTCCATCAACCTGAAAGGGTGTTTCAATTTCTCACGCCATGTCTCGCCGCTTATGTTCAGAAAAAAAAGCGGCCGGATTATAAATATCTCGTCGGTCATAGGGCTTTACGGGAACATGGGCCAGGTTAACTACGCCGCTAGCAAGGCCGGCGTCGTCGGCCTTACCAAATCCCTTGCCAAGGAGCTTGGCTCGAGGGGCATAACGGTCAACGCGATTGCGCCGGGTTACATTGAAACCGCCATGACCGATAAGCTGGATGAAAAAATCAAAGAAAAGCTGTTTGAGCGCATCGCCATGCGAAAACTTGGCAAACCCGAGGACGTCGCGAATCTCGCGGTGTTTTTGGCGTCGGAGCAGGCGGCCTACATCACCGGGCAGGTCATTCAGGTAGACGGCTGCATAGCCGTTTGATTAAGAGTATATTGCTATATCGTAAATTAGTATTAGCCGCAAGGGGAAGTGAACGCAGATGAAAAAAAGAGTAGTTGTAACGGGAATGGGTACGGTGAATCCGTTGGGACACAGCGTGTCTGAAACCTGGAACGCCGTTCGCGCCGGTAAAAACGGCATTTCGGAAATCACCCTGTACGACACCGCCGACTTCAAGGTAAAGTTAGCGGCCGAGGTCAAAAATTTAAATATCGAGGATTATATAGACAGGCGTGAAATACGCCGTATGGACCGTTTTTGTCAGTTTGGGATGATAGCGGCGGAGCAGGCCTACAAAGACAGCGGACTGAGTGAAGGCTCGGTTAATCCCGAGGATATGGCGGTGGTGGTCGGCGCGGGCGTCGGCGGTATCGCAACGCTGGAAAACGAAACGCTGAGGCTTAAAGAGCGCGGATCTTCCCGTGTATCGCCGATGATGGTTCCCATGATAATAGCGGATATTTTAGGCGGCAATATCGCGATAAAACACGGCGCTAAAGGCGAGTGCCACTGCATTGTGACCGCCTGCGCGACCGGAACCGACTGCATAGGCAAGGCCTCCCGGCTTATACGCGGCGGGGAAGCGACGGTGGTAATAAGCGGGTCGGCAGAAGCGGCGATAACGCCGGTGGCAATGGCGGGCTTTACCAATATGAAAGCATTGTCGGTCAGCACAGACAAAAACCGCGCGTCCATACCGTTTGACAAAGAGCGCGACGGTTTTGTAATGGGGGAGGGTGCCGCGATTCTCGTGCTTGAGGAGTATGAGCACGCAAAAGCCAGGGGCGCCAAAATCTACGCGGAAATCGTCGGCTACGGCGCGACCTGCGACGCCTATCACATTACCTCGCCAGCACCAGAAGGACGCGGCGCGGCAAGAGCCATGAAAAAAGCGCTGAATGACGCGGGGCTTAGTCCCAAAGATATTTCTTATATCAACGCGCACGGCACCGGCACCCCTCCCAACGACGAGTTGGAAACTATCGCGGTCAAGTCGGTATTCGGAGAACATGCCGGTTCAATCCCGATGTCTTCTACAAAATCCATGACCGGGCATATGCTGGGCGCGGCGGGCTCCACCGAGGCAATTATATGTATAAAAGCGCTGGAGAACGGCTTTATCCCGCCTACCATAAACTACAAAGTACCGGATGAGGGCCTTGATCTCGACTATGTCCCCGGCGAGGGCAGAAAGCAGGCGCTGAGCTATGCTCTTTCAAATTCCTTGGGTTTTGGGGGGCATAACTCTTCGCTGATCATAAAGAAAACAGACTGAATACGGGTTCTTATAACCGATTGGAGGACACAATGGATATAAATACTATCTTAGAGCTAAGCGCGATTGTAAAATCTCAGGGACTCACTGCGCTGGAGGTGGACGAGAACGGTGTGCGCATACGGCTTGAAAACGATGGGGGCGCAAAATCCGCTTTTATCGGGTCGGCTGTAACAGCTTCTCCCGCCTCAATTCCCGCGCCTCAGGTATCTGAACAAGCTCAGCCCGACAAAACCGAGGACGACTCCTCATATACGTATGTCAAAGCGCCGATGGTCGGCATTTTCCGCTCACTCGAAAAAATGGGCAAGAAGCCGCTCGAGGCTGGGGTCGCTGTATCCCCGGACACGGTAGTGTGCGGTATAGAGGCAATGAAGATGGTCTGTGACGTCAAGGCAGAATGCCCCGGTATTTTTGTTGAGACACTGGCCAGCGACGGCGAACAGGTGGAATTCGGGCAGGAGCTTATAAGGCTTACGGCAAACTAATAAATCTTAAACTACAGGAGTGATTCAAATGCTGAACCGTGAACAGATCATGGATATACTCCCGCACCGACCGCCATTTTTACTGGTAGATGAAATTACCGAGCTGCAGCCCGGACAAGCGGCTGTCGGGATTAAAAACGTGTCGGAGGATGAATATTATTTTAAAGGGCATTTCCCCGGGCAGCCGGTTATGCCGGGCGTGCTGATGGTGGAAGCCTTGGCGCAGGTCGGCGCGGTGGCCGTGCTTTCCATGCCGGAATACAAGGGCAAAATCGCGTTTTTGGGCAGTGTGCGGGAAGCGAAGTTCCGGGGAATAGTGACTCCGGGCGACCGGCTGCGCCTTGAGGTCGAGCTGACACGTATGAAAGGCCGCGTCGGAGTAGGGAAGTGCAAAGCCTATAAAGAAGACAAAGCTGTATGCCAGTGCGAAATCACTTTTATCATTGAAAAATAGTCCCGGGTAAGGAGAAAAAACATGTTTAACAAAATTCTGATCGCCAACCGGGGAGAGATCGCCGCCCGGATAATCAGAGCCTGCAAGGAGATGGGCATTCAGACTGTCGCCGTCGTTTCAGAGGCGGACCGCGACTGTCTTCACGCCTATTTGGCGGACGAGGCCGTCTGCGTGGGGCCCGCTCCTTCCATAGACAGCTATTTAAACATTCAAAACATAATTTCAGCCGCAGTGATAAAGGGCGTGGATGCCATTCATCCCGGCTTTGGCTTTTTATCCGAAAACACCGCGTTTGCCGAAATCTGCGAACGCTGCAATATCAAGTTTATAGGCCCGGATGTCAGGAGTATAAGGCTTTTGGGTGATAAGGCGGCCGCTAAAAAAACCATGAAGCAAAACGGCGTGCCGATAATCCCCGGCTCGGACGGCGAGGTAGCAAACGCCGAGGCCGCGAAAGAGCTTGCGGCGAAGATTGGATTCCCACTGCTTATAAAGGCGTCGGCCGGCGGCGGCGGGCGCGGTATTAAGCTTGTTGAATCTGAGAGCGAGCTTGAATCCGCTTTTGAAACGGCGTCGCGGGAGGCTATGGATTATTTCGGGGACGGCGGCGTGTATATGGAAAAATACTTAACCGAAACCCGC
>DOZQ01000182.1:0-3450 GCA_003517915.1 Oscillospiraceae bacterium
AAATAAATTGGTTGATTTTTTTTGAAGCTTGAGTTATTATTATTGTGGATAGTTGTAAGAAGATACTTTTAGAACAAATTAATTTATTATAATTATATTTTATTAAATGGCTGTAAGGCATTTTGATGCCGGAAAATATAGCGGAAGGAGTGTGAGAATTTATGTGTTCGCTTAAAAAAATGTTTTGTTTTATGCTAATACTGCTGTTNNTGTTTTCGTTTTCCGCACATGCCGCGACTGCTAATCAAGACGGGCTGATTTTAAGCCTTACAACAGAAAAAGAAAAATACGGACAAAAAGATGAGATTACAATCTCGGTAACTGTTGAGAACACAAACGCTCACACCCTGACAAACGTAAAGGCGGAAAGTGTTTTACCGCAAGGGCTGGTTCTTAAATCCGGGGAAAAGAGAAGGTCGCAGGCGGCGATGCTGGCACCCGGAGGAAAGCTTACGCATAAGGCGGTGCTGGAAATTGACGAAGCTGCCCTTGAGACTATGGCCAAGCAGGAGGCTTTGCTCAAGGAAAGCGAAGTAAAATCCCCGTGGACAGGGGATGATTATTCTGCGGCGATTATGTTTGCTGTGTTTATTTGCGGAGTTCTAGGAATATTTATTTTCAGGAAATGGCGCGGTGCGAAAAAACTGCTGTCGCTGTTTTTGTGCGTTTTTATATTGGCCGGATTTTTTATGCCGGTTCCGGCGTATGCGCTGGAAAACGAAGGCACGGGAGAACTTTCGGTTGGGCAGAATGTTAGCCTTGCCGGGTATGACTTCAAGCTTTCAGCAAAGGTGACCTATGACACTGGATCGACCGGCCCCAATATCCATATAACCGAGCTTACGTCCGATACGGCCGAGATTCTTGCGGGAGAGTCCGCCGAGGTTGTTTTTACGGCAAGGATAGAACCGGCCGAGGCGATTGGCAGAGAAGATGTTATATTGTATGATCGGTTTGACCGCAAAATCGGAGTGATGAATGACAGTGGTCTGGGGGAAGACGCGCTTGCCGGCGACGGTATCTATACATTAAAAGCTGAGATCTCAAACCCTCGGGAGGGAACGCTGCAGTTTTATGCCGGGGTGCTGGGATTCCGCAGCGCTACGGTTGATATTCTGTCATACACGGCATTTACGTCCGAGCAATTCGAAGCGCTGTTCGAGCTGAAATCCGCCGTGAGTGAGATTGAAAACCGTTATGCGGACGAAAACGGCTTGATTCCACGCGCCGAAATGGAAGGACTTCTCAGTGAGGTTTCGGCCTATGCCGAAGATCAACTTGACAGAGGAAAAATAACGGCGTTTACTCCTGGAAATCACAATGTCTGGATGCGGCTGAGCGGCGGTATCCAGTTTGTATTTGCTCCGGCGGTCGAAGGACTTGATGCGGTGGGCTCGGAAATTAGAGTCACGACCTGCCGTCCGTTTGACTCTGTCTATAGCGCGTCGGCAAAGGAGTTTACGCAGCTCAGGGACGACGCAACCGAGGGCAGCGCCCTGCGAATCGCGCAGCGGTTTCCGAAATACTCTTATGCGGGTCAATTGAATGACCGAGCGGTGACTCTTGAAGCGATAAAAAGCTTTTCGGCTGGCGAGGTTATTTTATGGTACGGACACGGTGGCTTTAACGCTTCCACTGATTCCTTTCTTAGTGTAGGGGACAATCTGGACGAGGGTCTTTTTGCTGAGAGTGAGGATTATAGGGCAGTTCAAATAGGTGCTACAGCCGATTATTTGACAGGACGTATTATCGTCACAAGCCAAGGCGGCCGCATAGCGGTGACACCCAACTTTTTTGACAAATATTTACAAAAAATAGACGGAGCGTTTATCTATTTGGGCAGTTGTGAATCCGGCCGTAATGCGGTTTTGGCAAACAGCTTTTTGAATAAAGGCGCGTCGTCGGTCGTCGCCAATTCCGGTGTGATTTTTACCGAATATAATTTGAGTATGATGAAAAACATCACCGAGGGCATGCTGGGTATAGACGCGAAAACCGGTAAATACCGCAGTGTGTCTTTGGCATTGGATTATGCCAAGGAGACAGTAGGGCAGGCGGACGGAAATGGAACCAAGCCGGTGATATTCGGAGCAGGCGGATTCCGTCTGGAAAACGTGGCGGGAGGAAGGTTGTCAGGGAGAATATGTGAAGCGGAAAACCGGAATACTCCAATTTCGGATGTTTCTATAAGCGTATATGAGGGTGACCGCCTGATGACTGAGTTAAAGGCCTATGAGGATGGACGGTATGAAGTGGCATTGCCAAGAGGGAAATACAGGCTGGTTTTTTCCAAGGAAGGCTTTATAAATGGTGTTCTGTATGCCGAGGTTTTGGCAGACATTGTAAAGTATAACGGCGCTTTGTATATGCTTAAAAGCGGAGATACGGCCTATGGAAAGGCTGGAGGCACGGCGGTCGACGTCATGACGGGCAGAGGTATACAAGGAGCAAGGATTTTAGTGAGAGCGGATATATGCAATATGGAAAGCGGAGAGATATTATATATTACGTCGACCGATAATGCAGGAAATTATTCTGTAAGTCTGCCATATGGGAATTACACCGTCATCATGGAAAAAGAGGGATATATCCTGTCGGACATTAATATTACCGTTTCATCGGAGACATTAGGCGGGCAGGATTGTATGCTTGTACCTGTTCTGGAAGAAGAGCAGTATGCGGCTGTGCTGACATGGGAGGATAAGGCATGGGATTTAGATGCGCATTTGATCGGTTTAAGTTCCGCAAAAGATGATTTTCACGTTCATGCCCAAAATCCCAAAATGCCGGATGAAAAACAGGCGACAGCGGAGTTTATTCAAAATGATTCCGGCGGAGAAGGGTTCGAAACTATTGTTTTAATGCCTGCGGCATCCGAGCCTTATTACTATTATGTAAATCTTGTTACGTCAAGCGGGATCTTTGAGGACTCCGGCGCCAAAGTGCGGCTTTACCGCGGCGAAAAACTTATTGCGGTTTATCATGCTCCGACAGGTTATAAAGAGGGTGAGTTTTGGAATGTATTTTCAATGAACGGCAGACTGAATACGGCGATGAATACCATTTCAGGTACGCCGCCTTTGCTTTCTGAAAAGTGATTTTTAATAATAGCTGTTGAAATCCCGCAGGGCTTGTGGTATGATATCTCATGGTAAAGGATTGCTTCATTTCTAATGCATTACTTTGAATGATATTTTAACTGTACTACTGTTGTTGAGGGGATATAGCCCAGTTGGTTAGAGCGCTCGCTTCACATGCGAGAGGTCATGGGTTCGAGTCCCTTTATCCCCACCAAAACAATGGATTCAGGGGTAGAGAATTCTATCCCTCAGTCCATTGTTCAAGCAGATATTTTACGTCGGGTATGAATCGGCCAAGATCCATACCCGACGGTAAATATATAAATTAGCCTTGTAATCCCCACCCTAACAGCAGCATTTCCGTCCCTGA
>DOZQ01000182.1:3528-3682 GCA_003517915.1 Oscillospiraceae bacterium
TATTCTCGCTGTTGGTGCAATTCAATTGTCTTTATGAAAACCGCTTTGTCCAGCGGATTTCAACAAAGGAAAAGGGCTTCCAGCAATGTCCCTACGACTATACTGAAAGCCCTGTATCAAAAAGCGCGGGAACGCGCTTATGAAGCAAAAAAGT
>DOZQ01000225.1:0-2899 GCA_003517915.1 Oscillospiraceae bacterium
GCCACCTTTTCATATATCGCCAGCGCAAGCGGATCCCGGTCATAATAGGCTTTGATGACTTCACGTATATTCTCCGGGTCTGTAAGGCAGCTCTGCGGATATTCGGCGCTTTTTTCCTTCACCATGCCCATTACGGCCTCTACCGAAACAAACCCGTGGATACAGCCCCGATTGCCGCACTGGCAGGGTTTTCCGCCATAATCTATGCTCACATGGCCGTATTCCCCATAACCGTCCAGCCTGTTTGGCAGAACCCTGCCGTAGGAAACCACAGCACAGTCCACCGCATAGCCGACCGAAAGGCAGACCAGCGTGTGAACCTTTTCCTGCTCGCGCTCTTTTCGCTCCCACGCATAATATGCCACCATATCACCAAACTTATGTACAAAAACCGGCATCTTGAAAACATTGTAAAACAGTTCATGAAGCCGGGTGCTTTTTTCCGGCTCTCCCTGCGGTTTCAAATACTCGTCGCGAAACGCGGGGTTTCCGCCATGAAACACAATCCCAAGCCCAAGAAAATGCTTGCCTGAGCAGCCGCGCATACATTTTTTCAGGCAGGCGATTATCGACCGGCTGGTTTCTTCAAAATCCTGATATGTGTCGATGAATTCCTTTTTGACCGAAAGACATTCTCCGTACACGTCATATATACCGGCTGCGTAATACGATGCGGTGATTCGTACCACCAACACCCGCATTTTCTCGAGGTTTAGCTGCAAGCCGACTACCCTCCGCCCGTTGGCGCTTTCTATCAACCCTGTTTCCTCCAGATATCCCATTCCCAAAAGATCATTTACTATATTGGTGATGGTCGCCTGCTTAAGGCCGCTCAGCGACGCGAGCTCTATTCTGGATGTAACCTGCTTTTCTTTTACCAGCCGCAAAACCAGCTGTCGGTTTTGCCGCTGAATCACCTCGCTGTTTTTGCCGGCTCCAGGCTTATTGGATGTTGTCATGCTCTTCACCTCTGGCTCATAAAATTAATTTGATTAATTTAATTATATCCACTGCTTTTATATTGTCAATAGAATAAAATCAAGTTTGTAACAGAATACAAAGCTTTAACATATAGTTTGTGCAAGCATACAAATTAAATTAATTGAATTAATTTAATTTGTATGCCAAGGTATTTTCTTCACATCCTGACGAATAAAGTTCTATGCTACATTACGGCTTTGCTTCCCATCCCCCTCTTAGCCGTTACATTAAGCCCAATACCCTGCAAACTTAGCCGCAGTATATCGATTTATTGGACGAACATTTTTATTCCGGATTTTATCCGTCAAAACGCAAATTTATTGTAACCTGGGTTTGATATAACATGCCGTATTGTGATATACTAAGAAATATCGTTATCAAGCGAAAATCTTTGATATATGTATTTTTTTGACGGCGTTTGCTGATAATCATTTATGCGAACTATCCCATACATGTATCTTTCGTGACATGAAAGGAATCCGCTCAATGGAGATTTATGCTCACAGGGGGCACAGCGCCTTTGCTCCCGAAAACACGCTGCCCGCGTTTTGCTCGGCCATAAACCACGGCGCGACCTCACTCGAATGCGACTTGCACATGTCGGAGGACGGCCGGTTTGTCGTGTGTCACGACGGCTCGATAAACCGCACCTCAAACGCGACCGGGCACATTAAAAATCTTACGCTGGACAGGCTTAGGAACCACGATTTCGGCAGCTGGTTTCACCGCCGTTTTTCCGGCGTGAGAATCCCTATTATCGAGGAGGTTTTGCGCCTAGGCCCGCGGCTTTCGCGTATCAACATAGAAATTAAAGACGCCCGTTTTACCTCTCCCACGCTGTTTGAGCGGCTTTATAAAATTATTTCAGGATACGGCATGACCGGAAAGATTCTTGTCTCAAGCTTTTCCCAAGATATTCTGCGTATGATCTCTTCGCGGTTCGACGATATAAAAACAGGGCTTCTTTACGAATACGCCCATGATGATATAATATTGCTGGCCAAACAAAGGGGCTTTACCGCAATACACCCTAAATATAAATTCCTTTCGGAGCCTCTTGTCCGCCGGGCACATGATGAAGGATTGGAGGTAAACGTGTGGACTGTCAACTCCCGCGCCAAAATCAAAAGATGTATAGAACTGCGGGCCGACGGGATAATCACCAACCATCCCTACAGAGCCAAAAAGCTTGTGGANNGTTCATTACGAATCGGAGGATTTTTTATACAGTCTATTGACTATAACAGTCCCAATATGAGTTCCGCGCATACAACCCCAAGCGCCAGCATGACAATGCACAGCAACACTACGACTGAGATCTTTAAGAACAGCGTGCTTCTTTTTTTTGGTTTAATTTTCGTGCGTCTGATTTTATCCATCCCGTTTACACTCCTAAAAAAAGAGCTATAATACTAATCCTCAATAAAAAGCATTGTATGCTTTTTATTCGAAAATCTTCGATTTTCGCTTAGGCAAAGCCTCCTGATGTTAGTATTGACGGCATTTTAACGGCTTACAGCCGTTTGCGCCGTTTATAAACGGCGCATTTAAAAACATTATAAATAATGTTTTTAAATAAAATTAGTATACCGTAGTGTTTCCCTCTCTGGCGTAAATATACAGGATTTTTCGGAATATTTGACCGGCTGCGGTGATTCCTTCGTCAGCCGTAATTAATGGAAAATCCCGCAATCGGCAGGCATAATATCCCCACGAATAAAAGCCTTGCGGGCATTCCCCTGAACGCTTTCGGTACATCAGGATGCTCAAGCCGCTTAAAGCCCGACGCACAGATTAAATCCGCCAGAATAACGCCCGCTCCCGCACCGACGGCTATACCCAGCGAAACCGGCAAATTCTGCCCAGAGACTGAACGCAAAAACGGCAGATAAAAAAGCGTGGAATTAAATGCGGCAAG
>DOZQ01000225.1:2932-3352 GCA_003517915.1 Oscillospiraceae bacterium
TATAAAACAATCATCAGCACAACGGTCATAATCACCATATAAATGAATCCCTCGGCAAGTGCCAAATCCCCTAAAAACCAAAACGCTGTCATTAAAATCAGCGAATAGGAGCTTATCAGACCCCCGTGCAGATATATCCCCTGCCATGAACCGTCCTGCCAGAGCAGATGCGCCGCACCGGCGCCGCGTGCAAGCACTATATTTTGTACGAGAGTCAACATTAGAACCACCGAAAAAAAATCCGCCGTATGTCCCATGCGCCTAATCTCCCTCCGTCTTTTCTTTTCCTTTGCCGCCGAAAAAATTCAGACCCCAGCGAACCGCCGCACCCGCAAACGCCAAGATAAAAAACGCCGCAACCGGCAGCGCCGCAATCGGCAGTTTAAACGGCAACCCGACAGGATATCCCAGAAGACTGCC
>DOZQ01000167.1 GCA_003517915.1 Oscillospiraceae bacterium
GATCGACTGCGGCGCGAATGTGGAATGCCGCCCCGAATTCTTGACCCAGTTCGGCATAATGGGATCGGTTTATATGAATAAGGCGATGCAGGTGGAAAATCCTACGGTGGGGCTTTTGAATATCGGCACTGAAGAATCTAAGGGGACTGAGCTGCAAAAGGAAGCGTACAAGCTGCTGAAAGACGCGCCGGTAAACTTTGCCGGCAACGCCGAGGCCAGAGACGTGCCCATGGGAAAATTCGACGTGGTAGTGGCCGATGGCTTTTCGGGTAACATCCTTTTAAAGGCGACCGAGGGACTGGGTATGGCTTTTGGCGGGCTTATGAAAGAAATCTTCACGAAGAATTTAAAAAGCAAAATCGCGGCCAAGCTTGTGATGGACGGGATAGTCAATTTTAAAAAGAAAATGGATTACAGCGAATACGGCGGGGCGCCGCTGTTAGGCTTTAAAAGACCGGTTATCAAGGCTCACGGCTCAAGCGGTGCCAACGCGATAAAAAACGCGGTCAGACAGGCGGCGGCTTACGCGTCGAGCGGCGTGACCGAGGAAATCGAGAAGCGTTTATCCAAAAACAAGGGAGACGAAAATCAGGGAGACGAAAAAAAGGAGGAATAGAATGGAACCGGGGGATATCAATCTGGGATATAACTTTAAAAATCGGAATCTCTTATGCCGTGCGCTGACGCATTCGTCCCACGCGAACGAAATGAGATTGCCCGAGAGTTCAAACGAAAGGCTTGAATTTTTGGGCGATGCCGTTTTGTCGGTGATTGTGTCGGAGTATATTTTCAAGCATTATTCTCATCTGCCGGAAGGGGAGCTGACTAAAATCCGCGCGTCGCTCGTGTGTGAAAAGGCGCTGTGTGAATTTGCCGCGTCGATAAATCTGGGCGATTACCTTATGCTTGGCAGAGGCGAGGCGCAGACCGGGGGACGAACCCGTCCGTCGATTTTGGCCGACGCGTTCGAGGCGGTTATCGCCGCTATTTATCTTGACGGAGGGCTTGCGCCGGCGCGTAAATTTGTGCTGCGCTTTGTTAANNAACGAGCTGAGCCATATGGAAAGCGCCCCCTTTACCGATTACAAGACCATGCTGCAGGAAATCATTCAAAAAAACCCAGAGGAAAAGCTGCGCTATGTGCTAAAAGCGGAAAGCGGGCCGGATCATGACAAGCGATTCGCCGTTGAAGTACGCCTCAACTCCAACGTTATCGGCGGCGGAGAAGGCAAGAGCAAAAAAGATGCCGAGCAGCGTGCGGCAAAGCAGGCGCTGGAGCTGATGGGGCAGTGAGGCATGCCAACATAGCGCTTTTCGTGCCGAATATCGGCTGTAAAAATACATGCAGCTTTTGTGATCAGCGGGCGATTACCGGAAAAGTAAATCCGCCCGCTCCTCAGGATGTACGCGCGGCGGCCGACAGGGCGCTCGAAACCATGGGAGAGGCTGCGCGCGGCGCGGAAATAGCGTTTTTCGGCGGCAGCTTTACGGCGATTGATCCGGAATATCGTACGTCGCTTTTAAAAGCGGCGTACTTTTATGTTGAAAAGGGGTTATTTCGCGGCATACGTATCTCCACAAGGCCGGACGCGGTTGACGCTGAGATTTTATCTGAGCTTAAAGCTTACGGCGTCACGGCGGTTGAGCTTGGTGCGCAGAGCATGAGGGATGAGGTTTTAAGCGCAAATCTGCGCGGGCATACGGCAGGTCAGGTTCGCCGCGCCGCCGAAATGATTAAATCGACCGGATTTTCACTGGGGCTGCAAATGATGACCGGGCTGTATCTCGACGATGACGCGGGCGCGGTTTACACGGCGGAGGAAATAACAAAGCTTTCGCCCGACAGTGTTAGAATTTATCCGACCGTGCTGTTTAAGGGCACCTACCTTGAGATGCTTTTTAGAAAAGGAATTTACCGTCCACAGACTCTGGAGGAAGCTGTCCGGCTTTGCGCCGGGCTGCTGCTCAGGTTTCACGAGAAGGATATCCCGGTGATAAGGCTGGGACTGCACACCATAGACAGAGAAAGCTATTTGGACGGCCCTTTTCATCCCGCGTTCAGAGAGCTGTGTGAGGGGAGTATCTATTTTGACAGGGCGGTTTCGCTTCTCACGCGCAGGAATATCCCAAAAGGCGAGGTTTTGCTGGCGGTGCGGCGGGGAGAAATATCAAAAATGATCGGGCAGCGGCGGATTAATATTGAAAAGCTTTCGCGCAGGGGGTATAATTGTAAGATAAGTGAAGATGTATCCATAAAGAAATATGAGATTTGTCTTTTGCCTTAGGGATTTTAATATTGAGGAGCGGTGGACTTGTTTTTAAAGGGCCTTGAAATACAGGGATTCAAATCCTTTCCGGATAAAACAAAGCTTAATTTCGGCAGCGGGATTACCGCCGTCGTAGGGCCGAACGGCAGCGGAAAAAGCAATATTTCCGATGCGGTGCGGTGGGTTTTGGGAGAACAGTCTACAAAGTCCCTGCGCAGCTCTAAAATGGAGGACGTCGTATTCGGCGGCACCCTAAAGCGCAGGGCGCTGGGATACGCCGAGGTTACGCTGATTATTGACAACCGCGACCGCGCGCTTGATTTTGAAAACGACGAGCTGGCGATTACCCGGCGGTATTACCGTTCGGGCGAGAGTGAATATCAAATAAACCGGGCGACGGTGCGGCTTCGTGATCTGCATGAGCTTTTTATGGATACTGGCCTTGGCAGAGACGGCTACTCGATGATAGGGCAGGGAAAAATCGACTCGATTGTCGCGTCAAAGTCGGGGGAGCGCCGGGACATTTTTGAAGAAGCGGCGGGAATTTCCCGCTTTCGCTACCGCAAGCTTGAGGCCGAGCGCAAGCAGGCGCAGGCCGAGGAAAATTTAATACGGCTGCGGGACATTTTGTCCGAGCTTGAAAGCAGGGTAGAGCCGCTTAGGGAGCAAAGCGAAAAGGCATCCCAGTTTCTTAAAATGTCGGAGGAAAAGCGGGAGCTTGAAATCGGGCTGTGGCTGCATCAGCTTGAGCGTTCAAAGGAACAGCTCAGGGAACAGGATTATAAAATCACCCTGTCTCAGGCCCGCCATGAGCAAACCGAAAAAGAGCTTTTGGAGCTTGAAGCCGATATGCTGGATACCGAGGAGCAGACACAGCAGCTTGCGGTGCAAATAGACAGTGTCAGGCGTGAGGCATCCGCCGCCGAGGAGCATGCGCGGGGAGCCGAGTCTGACATAGCGGTGAGAAAAAACGACATTTTACATAATGAAGAAAATATATCGCGGCTGGAACGGGATATCGCGCACTGCCTGGCCGGTGAGCAAGAAATAGAAGCGGAGATTGAAGCCCGCCGCGCCGAAATCCTGACGCTGGAGGAATTCATTGCCGAGCGGCGCGGTAGACTTGAGCAGTCGGGCGGCGAGCTTGAAAGGATTGTCAGCGAGGATGCCGCGCAGTCCTCCAAAAAAGAAGCGCTTGGAGAACGTCTCGCGCTGCTTACAAACCGGCTGTCGGAGGAAAAGGTCAAAAGCGTGACCGCCGAGTCGTCGCTTGCCGAGATAAGCGCGCGCCGGCTGACCGTTCAGGATACGATACATCAGCTAAAGGAGCAGCTCGAACGCCTGAATGAGGAAGAGGGCGAGCTTCAGAAGGATACTGTGCGGCTGAAGGAGCACGCCGAGGAATGCGGCAACGCGGTAAAGGGATATGAGCTGCGGGTAAAATCCCGGCAGGAAAGCTGCCGTACCGCCAAAGAAGAGATCGACCATATGCTGCTGGAGGTAAAAAGCCAGCAGCGCCGCGCGCAGATTTTGGAGGAGCTTGAAAAAAACCTTGAGGGCTTTGCGGCTTCGGTCAAGTCGGTAATGAAGCAGGCTAAGGATGGGGGGCTGACCGGTATCCACGGGCCGCTTTCAAGGCTGATAAAGGTGGAGCCGGGATACGCGACCGCGGTCGAGGTGGCACTGGGCGCGAATATGCAGAACATCGTGGTTGCGACTCAGGGCGACGCGAAGCGCGCTATACAGTTTTTAAAGGAGCGCAAGGCCGGCAGGGGCACATTTATGCCGATAAACGCAATGAAGGGCAAAACCCTGTATGAGGCAGGACTTGAATCCCGTCAGGGATATATAGGAATTGCGGCCGACCTGGTCGACTGCTCACCGGAATACAGGGATATAGTACGCTTTGCCATCGGCAGGGTGGTCGTCGCGGAGGACCTTGACTGCGCCGTGGCGATAGCCCGGCAGTATGATTACCGCTTTCGCATTGTCACGCTGGACGGCCAGCTGGTCAACGCGGGAGGCTCTATGACCGGGGGCTCGCTCGCAAAGGGTGCGGGGCTTTTGGGCAGAACCGCCGAAATCGGCAGGATACGCAAAGAGGCGATCGAGCTAGAGCGCAAGGCGGGCGAAAAGCAGGCGCGTTATCTTCAGCTTACGCAGGAGCTGGCCGCCGCCGAGGCAGAGGTTAAAAACGCGGCGGCGGAGCTTAGCATTGCTCAGGAAGACAGCATTCGGGTGGAAGGCGAAAAACGAAGGGTTCTTGATCATATAGGATTGGCTGAAAACCAGCTGACCCAGCTAAAATCCGAGAAAGATACCATCAAAGACCGCGTGGAAGAACTTGAGCGGGTAAAATCCGCCTGCGCCGCTCAGACGGCTCGGCTTACCGAAGAGGCGGACGCACTGGAGGCACAGCTTGAGACCCTGACCGGCAGCCGGGATACTTTAGCGGGGCGGCGCGAGGAGCTGCTGCATAAAAACGCGGAGATAAGGCTGGAAATTTCGGGAGCGGAAAAGGATATTGAGAACCGCCAAAGCGGCATCGTCGAAATGAGCTCTAGAAAGGCGGGTCAGTCGGATCGCGCCGGAGAGCTGCGGGGGGAAATAGACTCCATAAAAGCGCGTATTGAAGCTTCGAACGCGGAGATAATAGAGCTTGGGAAGCGCTCACGGCTGCTGCGTGAAAGCGCGTCGGAGCATACCGCCGAAATCACACGCCTTTCCGCGCTTCGTATCGGCTGTGAACAGAGCCTTGTAAAACTGCGCGTGAGCGAAAAGGAAAAGCTTTCCGAGCGGGAAAAAATCGCTTTGGAGCTGGCTAGGCTTCAGGAACGCAGGGATGTGATGCTTACGGGGCAGGACGATATTATCAAAAAGCTCTATGACGAATATGAGCTGACCCGCAGTGAAGCGGAGGAAACGGGGATAAGCGTAAGCGACCCGCAGGCGGCGAACAAACGGCTGTATGAGCTGCGCTCGAAGATAAAAGCCCTTGGCAGCGTGAATGTCGCCGCGATTGAGGAATATAAAGAGGTATATGAGCGTTACACTTTTATGAAAGGGCAGATTACCGATATCGAGACCGCCAAACAGGAGCTGGCAAAGCTGATAGAGGAGCTTACGGCGAAAATGCGGGAGATGTTCTCAGAGCGGTTCGAGCAGATAAACCGTCATTTTTCCGCCACCTTTGTCGATCTTTTCGGCGGCGGAACGGCGGAGCTTAAGCTAACGAATCCCGAGGACGTGCTGGAATCGGGCATTGAGATTTTGGCGCAGCCGCCGGGTAAGAATGTCGCTATTATCGAACAGCTTTCGGGCGGGGAAAAGGCGCTTATCGCGGTTTCGGTCTATTTTGCCATCATGAAGGTGAATCCGCCGCCGTTTTGTATGCTCGACGAGGTCGAGGCGGCGCTGGATGAGGTAAATGTGGTGCGGTTTGCCGAATATCTCAGGCGCATGAGCGGAAAAACCCAGTTTATAGTCATAACCCACCGGCGCGGCACCATGGAGGAAGCGGATATGCTTTACGGAGTGACAATGCAGGAAAAGGGCGTGTCAAAGCTGCTTGAGCTGAATGTCACGCAGGTTGAGGAGCAAAAGCTGCTTGTCGCCAATTAGGTGGATCTGAATAAATAAAAAAACATGTCTCATGTGTATGTAGGGAACGACCCCTATGTCGTTCCGCAGGGTAAATTTTATATCGGGCGGCCACGCGGGGCCACCCCTACACAGTTTATTTGGAATAAATCTTGGAACGGGGAAATGTAATGGGAATCTTTGATAAAATCAGCAGGGGACTGAAAAAGACCAGAGACTCGTTTATGGGTGCGGTCAACAGCGTCATTAAAAATTTCCGCAGCGTGGATGAAGCGCTGTTTGAAGAACTCTTAGAGATACTTATTATGGCCGACGTGGGCATGCCCACCGCGGAAAAAATCTGTGGCATGCTCAGAGACCGTGTTAAAGAAAATAAAATCACCGACGCCGAACAGGTTAGAGGTGAGCTTAAAGAGATTATGTCAGAGCTGCTGGCGGGAGAGGAAGGGCTGCGTTTGTCCACGGCACCGTCGATAATTCTGGTTATTGGAGTTAACGGCGTCGGCAAGACTACCACAATCGGCAAGCTGGCGCTGCGTCTTAAAGATGAAGGTAAAAAGGTGATTTTGGGTGCGGCAGATACCTTCCGCGCGGCGGCGATAGATCAGCTTGGGGTTTGGGCCGAACGTGCCGGGGTGGATATGATAAGGCACGCCGAGGGTTCGGATCCGGCGTCGGTGGTGTTTGATACTATCGCTGCGGCTAAATCCCGAAAAGCAGACGTCATTATCTGCGATACGGCGGGTAGGCTGCACAACAAGAAAAATCTTATGGAGGAGCTTGCGAAAATTTCACGAATTATAAAACGCGAGCTGCCGGAAGCCGACTGTGAGAATCTGCTGGTGCTCGACGCGACGACCGGGCAGAACGCGGTAAATCAGGCGCGGGAGTTTAAAAATGTCGCCGATATCACCGGCATTATTTTGACAAAGCTGGACGGAACCGCCCGAGGCGGGGTTGTGCTTGCCATCAAAGATAATTTGGGACTGCCCATTAAATTTATCGGAGTTGGCGAGCAGATAGACGATTTACAGCCGTTTAATCCGGCGGATTTCGCGGCGGCGCTGTTTGGGGAGGAAGAACCTGCCGGTTCTGCTTTAGAATTATGATCACGTTTGTCATCGCGACCGGCAACGCGCATAAGTTTGCCGAAATGGCGAGGATACTCAGGCCACTTGCCATAAAGGCCGTGTCGGGCAAAGATATAGGCAAACCGCTTTCGTCCGTGGAGGAAACCGGCGCGACATTCGAAGAAAACGCGCTGCTTAAGGCCAAGGCCGCCGTGAAAGAAACCGGCCTTCCTGCTGTCGCGGACGATTCGGGGCTGTGCGTGGACGCGCTGGGCGGCGCTCCAGGGGTATATTCCGCGCGCTACGGCGGCGAGGGCGCTTCAGACGAGGAAAGAATCGAGAAGCTGCTTTATGAGCTTAGGGATGTGCCGAAATCCGCACGCAGCGCGAGGTTTGTTTGTGCCATAGCCTGCGCTCTGCCGGACGGACGCGCTATGACCGTCCGTGGCGAATGTGAGGGTGAAATCGCAGAGGAACCGTCCGGTGGCGGGGGGTTCGGGTATGATCCGGTTTTTATGACCGAACACGGAGGGTTCGCAGAGCTTTCGCCCGAAAAAAAAGACGCGGTCAGCCACAGGGGAACCGCGCTTAGAAAGCTCAGTGAAGAACTGCCGCATTTTTTGGGAGATACAGAAAAATGATATTGTGATGAAACCCCGTGTCATATTGGGGCGCAATTCATAGAATATTTAAAATATTTATGATACAATGAAATAATATTCTGGTTTAATGGAGTGTATACGGATGATAAACAGTAAACAAAGAGCTATGCTGCGCGCGCTGGCCAATCCCATTGAAACTATTTTTCAAGTCGGCAAGGGCGGAATCGGCGGCCAGCTTCTCACACAGGTGGATGAGGCGCTGGAAAAACGTGAGCTTATTAAGCTCAGGGTACTCGAATCCAGCGGGATTACGGCCAAGGACGCGGCACAGGAGATAGCAAACGGAGTGTCGGCTGAGGTCGTGCAGGTCATAGGTTCGCGGTTTGTGCTTTTCCGAGAAAGCGCAAACGAAAAGAACCGGCAGATAAGACTCAAGTGACCGTTGTATGAAAACCGCGATTTTAGGAGGTACCTTCAATCCGATTCACAACGGGCACTTGGCGATAGCGAAGGGAGCTGCGGAAAAGCTTGGCCTTGACAGGGTTATTTTGATTCCAACGTTTGTCCCGCCTCATAAAGAGTTGGGAGACTTTCTGGCTCCGGTGGAGCATCGCCTTAAAATGTGCGAGCTTGCGGCGGCGGAGGAGGCGCTGCTGGAGGTATCGGACATGGAGCTTAGAAGAGGCGGCAGGAGCTATACGCTCGAAACAGTGTGTGAGCTTTTAAAGAATGATACTATAAGCAAGCTTTATTTTATATGCGGGGCGGATATGTTCCTGAGTATTAAAAGTTGGTACGGTTATGAGGAGCTTATACGCAAGGTGATTTTTTGCGCGGCTCCCAGAAATAACACCGACCCGGAGATTCTTACTCTGGCGGCCGAGGCTCTTCGCGCGGACGGCGGGCGGGCGCTGTTGCTTGATTTGTCGGAAATGGACTTGTCCTCCACAAAGATAAGGCTTCTTTTGAAAAATCATCTCAGCGTGAAGGGATTGCTGCCCGCGCGCGTGGAAGAATACATCTATGTGCACGGCTTGTATGTCTAACCGGATGTAATTTTAAGAGGAGATAATAATTTGACAGACAGAGACTATATTGAAATCATAAAAACCAGGCTTAGCGAGAAACGCTTTATCCATTCGCTGGAGGTTGCGAAGGCCGCGCGCCGAATTGCCCCTAAATACGGCAGCGATGAAAATAAGGCGTATACCGCGGGAATTCTGCACGATATTCTAAAGGATACGCCAAGGGAAGAAATGTTGGCTTTAGCTGCGGAATTTGATATAATATTTTCTGATGTCGAAAAAGCGGAGCAAAAGCTGTGGCACGCTATAATAGGTGCCGTTTACGCCGAAAAAAAACTTTTTGTCGGCGACAGGGATATCATCCTAGCCATACGCTACCACACCACCGCGAGAGCCGGGATGTCTCCGCTTGAAAAGACCTTGTATATAGCGGATTTTATCTCCGCCGACAGGGATTATCCCGGGGTGGAGGAAATGCGTGAGGCGGCAAAGGGAGAACCGCACGACGCCATGACGACTGCACTGAAATTCACGGTTTCGGATATTATTGAAAAAGGCTCCGCGCTTCATCCCGACACGGTTTATGCATATAATGAACTTGTACTGGGAAGATGATTTTTGATACAGATAGAATTTTCGCATACGGTGCTATTTCGGCTTTTGCCGGGAGAATCAGGCGTTAAAAATTATTTTTTGTGCAGCAAAATAATACCTGGAGGGATTATCCTTGAAAAATGGAAAGGGCGCAGCAGGAGAGACGGAAGATATTTTTTCGGAAAGCACCAATGTGAAATCCAAGGGAAAACGCAATGTAAAACGCATTGTTGTCAATGTTTTGGCGTCGATTATGCTGGTTTTTTGTTCTCTGGTGCTTACGGGCATGCTTATGCTGAATGTCAGACCGATCGAAGAGCCGGAGGTGAGGGATCCCGAACGACCAACTGTTCAGGTGCCGGTTGAAAAGAGCACCCACGGTGACGTTTCTTATTTTCTTGTAATAGGCCACGACTATAGCGACAATCTTACTGATATAATGATGGTGCTTTGCTTTGACCATGGCAAAAATAAAGCCTCTATATTGCAGATTCCCCGAGATACCTATATAGGCTCGGATGTTGTGACCGGCAAGGTGAACGCGGTCTACGGCAGCGCCGGGGAATACGGGGACAAGATCGGCACCCTTATGGCTCGCATAAACACTCATTTTGGATTGCCAATAGATCACTATATCTCAATAAATATCGAGGGCTTTCGCTATCTTGTTGATGCGGTCGATGGTGTCACGGTGGATCTGCCGCAAAAGCTGACCGTGCAGGACAGCGTACACAAGGAGGTCGTGACGATAGGTCCGGGCGTAGTGGAGTTGGATGGAGCTCTCGCCGAGGGTTTTGTCCGCCACCGAAGCAGTTATATTGAAGGAGACGTCGGGCGTATCAAGGCGCAGCGCCTGTTTTTTGCCGCGTTTGCTGAAAAGATGCTGAATATGAGTGGGTCGCAGCTCATAAGTGTCGCGACGACCTGTTTTAATCAGGTCAAAACCGACCTTACGGTAGGTGAAATGCTGAGCTACGTGAACGAAGCAGAGGAACTGGAGCTGGAAAATATCTCGATTTTTTCGATTCCTGGTCAGGGCTATGACACCGTCCCGCCGGGGCTGTATGAAAGGCTTTCGTATTTTTCTGTGTATAAAGGCCTTTATCTCAATCTTATCAACAAACACTTTTTACCCTACAGCGATAAAAAGCAAAGTAATGAGATTGAGCTTTCCTCTCTTATGGAATGGGAGCCGGAGGAGGGGCAGTTAGAAGACGACAGCGCGGATTTCAGCGACATTTTGACCGAATCGCCTGATGATGCGCAGGCAGACGAGTAGCTTTGTTCATATGATATATAAAAACGCTTATTAGATATAAAGACATTCAAGCGGGAAAGCGAGAAACAAATTTGAAGGGACAAAACGGCGGGCAGTTTTATGATTACGATAATGACGGATTTGGCGGAGCTGAGGATTTATATTCCAACAGCCATAGAGGGCGGGTCGACAACGGAGCCGGTGAGATATATTCTCACACAGGAGGAAAATCCGGGATGAGGCCGCAGCGTAGAAAAAAAGGCAAAAAGAAATTTTTCATATTGTTTATTGTACTTTGTCTCATTGTCGGGGCGGTGGCATGGTTTTTGAATTCTGAGCCGCTGCTGGATGATGACCTGAATGAAACCAATCCTGATTTAGAGGATGTCATTACCAGCAAAAGTAAAAAAGTCGATTATTTTCTTGTTGCGGGGCTGGATCAAAGCGAAAATCTCACCGATATAATCATGCTTATCTGTTTTAACCATGAGGCCGGCACGGCTTCGATTCTGCAGATACCCCGAGACACCTTTATAGGTACGGATATTCCCACCGGGAAAATCAATGCTGTTTATGGCTCCCCCAGAGAAGGCGAGGCCAAGGTTAAGGCGCTTATAAGGCGAATAAATTCTCAGTTTGGTCTGCCGGTTGATCACTATGTGACTATAACGCTTGAGGGACTGCGCCATCTGGTTGATGCGCTGGACGGAGTGCCGGTTAATCTGCCGAATGCGATGGATGTCGAAAAACACAGCGCTGGGGGATGGGAGACAATAGGTCCCGGAGAAGTCGTATTAAACGGCGAATTGGCAGAGGGCTTTATAAGGCACCGCAAAAGCTATAACATGGGCGACTTGGACAGAGTCCGCGCGCAGCGTATGTTTTTTGCCGGCTTCGCGAAAAAAATGCTGGATATGAGCCTGGGGCAGATGACCAAAGCCGCTACTACCTGCTACAGCGAGGTCAATACCGACCTTTCGGTGGGCGAGATGCTTGACTTTGTAAACAAGGCGTCCAAGCTTGAAATGGAAGATATTTCGGTGTACGGCCTGCCGGGTCAGGCGGTAAGCGGTTATGTGCCGGAGGGATTTTCGTACGCGCTCGACTATTATTCAATTCACGCCGACGAATATATTGAGATTGCGAACGCCGCGCTCAACCCGTTCGGAGATGCAATCACGCGGGATGATATAGACGTGCGGGAAATTTATTCGACCTATTATGAAAATCAATTTGCCGGTGACAGCACCTCTTTCGGTGACTATGCCGGCGGCGAATAAACACACGGGAGGGATCGATATAAGATGGAAGGCATGAAGATAATTGAAATCGCCGCAAAGGCGTTGGACAGCAAAAAGGCGCAGGATATAAAAGCGATGCATATCACGGATTTGACTATTCTGTCGGATTATTTTCTCATAGCGTCAGGTGGTTCCACAACACAGGTGAAGGCGCTGGCCGAGGAGGTAGAGCATAGGCTGTCACAGGCGGGGGTGGAGCCGGGGCATATTGAAGGCCGTTCTACCTCATGGATACTGCTGGATTATGGCACGGCGGTAATACATGTGTTTTTGAAGGACGCGCGCGAGTTTTACGATCTTGAAAAGCTGTGGGTCGACGCCGAGCCGGTCGACCTGTCCGCTTATCTGGATATAAACGAAGAGTCAGTACCGGAATAAATCACCCCTATAAACAGTATGCTTTAATATTA
>DOZQ01000178.1:0-127 GCA_003517915.1 Oscillospiraceae bacterium
CTATTCCGGTTGGATTATTTCGTCAAATTATGTGCGCAAGAATATCCTTGCCACGCCTCCGCAGACTTTTACGGCAAGTCCGGCAGTCTATATCGGGAATCAAGTGACTGTGGCATGGTCGGGCGTT
>DOZQ01000178.1:269-3062 GCA_003517915.1 Oscillospiraceae bacterium
GCTGGGCGGCATGACGGCTTATGTCCTCAGCAACATCGTCCTCAAGAATTCACCGCCGCTGGCTCCGATTGCGGAAGCGCCCAAGAGCGGAAGTTTGACATATAACTCAAAGCCTATGTATTTGATCCAAACCCAATCGGAACCGGACGGTAAGGCGCAGACTATTTGGGTTCACAGCGTAAGTGGCGAATGGTATAACAGCACGGATCATCCGGACTATTTTACAACACCCAGCGCATCTGCTGAAAGTATAAAAACCGTGTTTTTCGAGCCAAGCGCCGTGGAATCGGGCAACTATACCGTTACTATCCAGTGCCGGGATGAGCATTCCATAGGAACTTTGGTGACTCGTTCGTTCTCGATAGCGCCATCGCCTTTTGAGGACATCACCGCCAATGAAACCCATGTCAAGGCGGCGCACATTCAGGCGCTGCGCACTGCCGCTAATAACCTCCGGAACTATTACAATCTCCAGCCATATGTGTGGGCAAGCGATATTATTCCCGGCAGGACTCAGGTGCGCGACTGGCCGTTTCATATTTTGGAATTACGAGCGGCGGTTCAGGGAATCGTTGATAAAATCAACTCATTTGACAGCGCATCCGATGAAAACGAAGTGACTCCGGTCGATTGGGTTGATATCGGTACCGGACGGCCACGGACTGACGTTATGAATCAACTGATGGACTTGATTTTAACTTTATAAACCACGGAGGTGGTCGTAATGACGGAGGTGCAAAAACATCAGATAATAGAATTAAAACGGCAAGGGCATACCGCCGCCGAAATAGCCGCTGTGATCGGTGAATCAGCAAACACGGTAAAAACCTATTGCTACAGGCATAAAAAAGAGATTGAGGATGCGCCTGTTTTGACGCCTCCCGGATATTGCCAAAATTGTGGTGAACAGATTGCCCAGACGCCGAAGCAGAAACCGAAAAAATTCTGCTGTGTGCGCTGCCGGGAGCTTTGGTGGAATAAAAACCGCCGCTATTTAAACACGAATATGCGAACAGCGCATTGCGCTTATTGTGAAAAAGATTTTGAGAAGTTTGAAAACTCCCCGCAGCGCTACTGCTGCCATGCCTGTTATATCAATGACCGATTCGGGGAGGTGACGCCGGATGGTTCTAAATGAGGAAAAATTCCAAAGCGAGGTTTATTACGGAACGGTCATGCTGCTGATCAAAGAATGGCTTACCGCCGGGCTGATCACTAAAACTGAATATGCTAAAATTGAACGGCTCTATGCCGATAAATATAACCCTATTTTAAAACGGGAAGGACGTCAGGATTGATACGTTTTTCCATTATCTTTTCGAGCGTAAATAGCCCGTAAACGCTTGATTTAAGCGGCTTTTAGAGGTATCATGACCATGCGGCAAAGGCCGCAGGAACGAGGTGAAATCCATGGAAATAAGACAAATCAATCAACCCGCGCCGGTCATTCCAAAACCCAAACGGGTGGCCGCTTACGCGAGAGTTTCCTCCGGGAAGGAGACCATGCTCCATTCGCTGTCAGCGCAAATATCGTACTACAGCGATTTGATCGGTAAGCATCCCGAATGGGAGTATGCCAGGGTTTTTGTTGATGAAGCGGTCACCGGCACAAAAGAGGCAAGGTCTGGATTCCAGAAAATGCTGGACGAGTGCCGAGCCGGAAACATCGAATTAATAATCACGAAGTCCATCTCAAGGTTCGCCAGAAACACTGTCACCGTCTTACAGTCGGTGAGGGAGTTGAAAGCCCTTGAGGTGGACATCTTCTTTGAGGAGCAAAATATCCATTCGCTGTCCGCCGAGGGCGAACTTATGCTGACGATTCTCTCCAGCTTCGCGCAAGAGGAGTCACGGTCTGTGTCCGAAAACGTCAAGTGGCGCATCCGCAAGGATTTTAAAGAAGGCCGGGTCTGCGGCATGACCATGCTGGGTTATCATCTGGTGGACGGTATTTTGACCATTATACCCGAAGAGGCGGCGCTGGTTCAATCCGTTTTTGAAGATTATCTTGATGGCATGGGACTCGTAGCCATCATCAAAAAATACCGCAAGCAGGGCATCAAATTCAGCCGATCCGGGCTGGCCGGGATGCTCCGAAATGAAAAATATCAGGGCGATATGCTGTTGCAAAAAAGTTTTGTATCCGATCACATCACAAAGCGCAAGATTCGCAATATCGGCCAGCTGCCGCAGTTTTACGTTGCCGACAGCCACAGCCCAATTATAGACAAAGAAACCTTTGCCGAGGTTCAGGCCGAGATCGCCCGGCGCAGCGCCAACCATAAACCGAAACCGCCGGAGGAGCCGAGTTATCCATGTGGCTATTGAACCGTCCGCTAGCCTCCCGATAAAGCCGTGGACGCAGACCTGACGGCCATCAGGCTTGTCCTGATTCCAGTGGTTATCGTGCTTATTCTTGCCGAGCAGTCCGTCATCGGGACCAACATAGCGTTTCAGGTACGGGTTGTCCGCGCCCGTCGAGTGGACGCAGAGACCCTTGATCGTGATTTTCCTGCCCGCCTTATAGCAGGCGTTGTTGGTGAGTATCAGCTTCCGCAAGTTCATTTCGCCGCACCGTCCTTTCCGTCGCCCCGCGCTTTAATCTGCGCCAGCGCTTCCTTCAGCTTTTCGGGTACGGGAAGCCCGATAACCGTAGCGTTCTCCAACATCGAGATTCCCTCGTTGGAGATATAAAAGAAAACCACCGCCGTCCTCAGCGCGTTGCCGTTGCCAAGCAGGTACATATCGGTGAGGTGGGCGACGCCCACCAACAGGAAAATGAGGACTTTCTTG
>DOZQ01000236.1 GCA_003517915.1 Oscillospiraceae bacterium
TCCCCAAATGCGCGTAGGCGGCGGGAGTAACACAGCGACCCCGGCTGGTGCGAGCCAAAAAGCCTATTTGCATAAGGTACGGCTCATACACATCCTCAATCGTCACCGCTTCCTCACCGACCGCGGCCGCCAGGGTATCCAGTCCGACAGGGCCTCCGCCGTAATTCTTTATTATGGCCGTGAGCATCCTGCGGTCAAAATCGTCAAGGCCAAGCTCATCAATTTCAAAGCGGTCAAGCGCTAATCTCGCGACCTTTTCTGAAACCGTACCGTCATGCTGTACCTGCGCGATGTCCCGAACCCGCTTTAAAAGACGGTTCGCGATACGGGGCGTCCCTCTCGAGCGGGAGGCAATTTCCAAAGCGCCCTCCCACTGCATGGGTATCTCAAGAATCCCGGCGGAACGGGTGACAATGGTCGCAAGCTCCTCCGGCGTATAAAGATCAAGCCTGAATATCACCCCGAACCGGTCACGCAGCGGTGCTGTGAGCTGACCCGAACGGGTCGTCGCCCCAACTAACGTAAAACGCGGCAGATCAAGCCTTATAGAGCGGGCGGAGGGGCCTTTGCCTATTATAATATCCAGCGCGAAATCCTCCAGCGCGGGGTACAGTATTTCCTCTACGCTGCGGTTAAGCCGGTGTATCTCATCAATAAATAAAACGTCGCCCTGATTCAAATTGGTAAGAAGCGCGGCCAAATCCCCCTGCTTTTCTATAACAGGGCCTGAGGTCACGCGGATATTAGAACCCATCTCGTTCGCGATTATGCCGGCCAAGGTGGTTTTCCCCAGCCCCGGCGGGCCGTAAAGCAGCACATGATCCAGCGGCTCCTTGCGCATTTTTGCCGCTTCCATATAAATTGAAAGGTTCTCTTTTACCTTGGTCTGACCGATATATTCCGATAGGCTTTTCGGGCGCAGTGAATATTCCACCTCTATATCTTCTCCGGTATATTCCGGCGCAACCATTCTGTTTTCAAAATCCATCTCGTTCATCCGGTTCCATCCCCGCCGCTAAAATTTATTGGAAAGCTGTTTAAGGCCTTGTTTAATAAGCTCCTGCACCGGCAGCGAGGCGTCCAAGCCCCCCACGGCCTTTGAGGCCTCACTGTGCAAATATCCTAAAGACATAAGCGCTGTGACCGCCTCGGCGGCATTGCCAGAAGCGCTGAGCGCTCCGAATGATGGCGACGCCTTAACACCCGATATCGAAAGCGCACCCATTTTATCCTTAAGCTCAAGCACAAGCCGCTGAGCGATTTTCGCCCCTATTCCCTGTGCCCTGGTCAGTACCTTGGCGTCCCCCGACGCTATCGCTGATGAGAGCGTCTCGGGCGTGAAAGCTGACAGCACCGCCAGCGCGTTTTTCGCTCCCACCCCGCTGACCGAGGTCACATGCTTAAAGCATTCCAACTCCTCTTTGGAGTAAAATCCGAACAGATCCATCGCGTCCTGCCGTACCTGTAAATAGGTATATAAGGTAACCTTTTCTCCGATCTCGGGCAGCGCGCCGACGGTCGTCGCCGACACGGCGCATTTGAATCCCACGCCGCCGCACTCCACCACGGCCATTGACGGTTCTATATGCGCAAGCTTACCGGTCAATGAATAAAGCATAGCTACAGCCCCGCCCTTTCCCTTATCTTGCTTAGACTCGATGACGCCGAGTGCGCGTGACAGATAGCCACCGCCAGCGCGTCCGCGGTATCGTCCGGCTTTGGAACCTTGTCAAATCCCAGCATAACACGGGTCATTTCCATCACCTGACTTTTTTCGGCTTTCCCGTAGCCGGTCACCGACTGCTTTACCTGCAATGGCGTATATTCAGCCACTGGGATTCCGCTTTTGCAGCCGGATAATAGAATACATCCCCTTGCCTCCGCGACCCCGATAGCCGTTTTGGTATTGGTGTTGAAATACAGCTTTTCCACCGCCATGGCGTCCGGCTTGTAAACTCGCATAAGTTCGGTCAGCGCGTCATAAATCTTCACAAGACGCTCGGCAAATGGAAGCTCCGCCCCGGTAATGATCGCCCCGTATTCAATGGGCATGAACCGATTCGTGTGGTATTTAACAATACCGTAGCCCACGGTCGCGTAGCCCGGATCAATGCCTAAAATAATCATATATTAAACCTGTCTCCCATTTGATATTATGATATTATAACACAACGCTCACCACAGGGCAATATTCTGCGGCGATTTTGGCATGAGCGAGGCAAAAATATGAATTATTCCCCATTTGACCCAAGTCTTTGTGCGTTAAGACTCAAATATATTTTTGCGAAAATTTATACGTTAAAAATTAATATTATCATTGAAATACAGCTTAAATCATGCTATAGTTATGAATATCACTGAATAAATAAACAGGAGGATTGAAAGATGTTAAATTCTAAGCTGTTAAAAGTTCTTGCGGCGCTGGTGTTAATTTTAACGCTCGTATGGGCTGGATCGGTAAGTGCTGCGGCCTGCACCAGCTTGTATCTGGGCAAGGAAACCACCGAAAACGGCACCTATATATGGGGACGCTCTGAGGATATTTCTTCCCGCTTCAGCAAGCTGTTCACTGTACATCCGGCGGAAACCCACGAGCCGGGCGAACGCTACCAATCCAGCACCGGCTTTTCATGGCCTTATCCCGCCAAAACCCTGCGCTATACAATGGCTAAGGATTCTTTTCACAACGAGGGCACTACTCCCGAGCCGTACGCCGAGGTGGGCGTAAACGAAAAAAACGTTGCCATGTCCGCCACCACCACAATCAGCCGCGCGAGCAGCGCGATCAGCGCGATTGACCCTCAGATCAGCACCTCAAGGGGCGGGCTGGCGGAAACCGACCTGACCACCGTCGTACTTATGCAGGCCGAAACGGCCAGAGGCGCAATGGAGCTGGTCGCCGAAATCATCGATACGGTCGGCGCGGCCGGACGTGAATCCTTCACCGTGTCCGACCCCAACGAGGTTTGGATGATGGAGATATTATCGGGACACCAGTATGTTGCCGTAAAGGCTCCAGCGGATAAAATCGCCTTTTCCCCCAACATCACCATGCACGGCGCGGTTGACCCGACGGATACCGAAAACGTCATAGTTTCGCCGGATTTCGTCAAGACCGCCGAGGACGCCGGTACAATCGTCAGGGACGAAAACGGCAATATCATTGTCAGCCGCAGCTATACCAATGCCGGCACGTCTGTTCCGGGACGTATGTATCTGGGATATTACTATCTTCAGGGCGTCGAGGCCGCGAAGGCTCTGACCCCCGGTTATTTCAACTATTATATGGATCCCCGCGAGGGCAGCAAATACACCTTATATGAAGCCATGCGCTTTTTGGCCTACCACGGCAATCCGGACGACCCCGCGGACGGAAAGTATGTCGCTAATCCTTCGTCTAACGGAAGCGCCATCGGCAACGCGAATACGGTTGAAAGCCACCTGTTTGAAACCCGCGACGATATGCCCGCCGATTTAGCCACAGTTGAATGGATAGCGATGGGTCCGGCGGAATTTTCGATCTATCTGCCCTACTATGGCAGCCAGATCACCGAAACCTTTGAAAATTACACCGCCTATGACAGTCCTAGCAGTGCCCCTGATTATCGTTCGATGTACTGGCTGTTCCGTTCGATTTACGCTCTTTGCAACGCGGACAGAACCAATGTCGCGCCAAAGGTCAGCGAGTTCCTTGAAGCATATCAAAAAGAACTGATAAGGCAGCACAAAGAAATAGACGAAATAATGGCGGAGGTTTACGCGTATGAGCCTCTTATGGCTCAGAAAAAAGCCACCGATATCTCTAAAGCCGCCGCGCAGCAGGCGTATACCGTTATGACTTCAATCAGAGAGGAAATTTTGGCCTACAACCAAAACACCGATCCCGACAAGGGAGTGTTTGTTCCTTCGGTGCTTAATGCACCTATAGACACTAAATATACATTTAATTCCGTGGGCGGCACCGGACTGCCTGCCTACGATATAATAAAGATTCAGGAAAATGACTCTCATCTCATTTACAACGGCAACTGGGGCTTACGCGCTCAGATAGGCAGATTCGACGAGCATGTGGCAAAATCAAGCTCTCAGACAAACGCCAGCGTAAGCTTTACCTTTAAAGGCACCGGATTTTCCCTCATAAGCTATAAATCCTATTCGCAGGGTACGTTTGACGTTTATATCGACGGCGTAAAAGACAAAAGCGTCAACAACTACCAGCCCGGCACAGACTCAGCATTCCAGCAGGTAGTCTATAGAAACCGTATGCTTGAGGACGCTGTACACACGGTCACTATTGTTCTCACGGGCAGGCAAGACCCGTCGATCGGCTCGAACGTCTATGTCGACGCGTTTGAGATTATCGGCGTTTTGGACGGATTTACCCAAGGCGGCACACTCGTGGACGACGATGTCATGATAGTTGACGCATCTCCGATAATCATAGACGTACTCGCGAACGACAATGTGGACGACAGTGCTGTGATCGAGCTTATTTCTTTTAATACTGCTACACTTAGGAGCGGAATGGTCGCCATAGTCGACGATGGTAAAAAAATCAAGTACACACCGGATCGTTTGGTCGCGTGCGACGACGACGAATTCACCTACACGGTAGACGGCGAGACGGCGACTGTGACTTTGATATTCGCCGAGAAAATGACATATCAGGAGAATTTTATATCCGAAGATTTGAAATTCGGCAATAATGATCATCCGCAAAAAACTCCCGGATGGGGCGACTATAACTTGGCGGCGTATTGGAACAGCAGTGCTAAACGCTCGAATCAGGCCGGAGACATGGTGGAGATAACATTCTACGGCACCGGCATTGAAATTATCGGCTACAAATCCTGGTCGAGGGGCCAGTTCGAAGCAACAATCTGGAACGGCGGCGTACCCTTCACTAAAACGGTTTCCTGCTTTGATCCCAGCTATGATACCCATTACCGGGCATCGGTTTACAACAGCAAGGATGAGGGATTAGCATTGACCGAAGGCTGGCATACCTTGATTATCAAGGTGCGCGGCGATAAAGAAACCGACGCGCTCGGCACGGCCATTGATATCGACGCGATAAATATTTATCGCTAAGCGTCACGCTTTAAAGAATTAATCAAACTAACCACAGAGCCCCGGAGAAATTCTCCGAGGCTCTGCTTTTTTACGGTCTTCCAACAAAAATAGGTTTCATGTGTTATCTGTAAGCACTCCATATTCTATCAAGATACCGCGCGCTTTCTATAAGCTCTGTATTTGAACGGTAAGCCGCCTTATAAACCTCAACCATACAGTCGCCCTTATATCCAAAGTTCCGCAGACATTCGAACAGCGAATAAAAATCATAATCGCCCTTCCCCGGCAGAAGGCAGCTTTCCCCCGCGGTGTGATCGCTGAGATGCACATGGACTATCGCCTCCCCCATTTCCCGGGAAATATCTTTAGGCTTATACCCTGCCCTGACCGCCTGCTTTACATCCATAACAAACCTAATTCCGGGCATGCGCATTCTCAGCATTTTTATAAAATCCGGATCAGCGCAGGCATGCAAATTCACATTTTCATGCGCTAAAATGACGCCTTGCCTATCTGCCTCCTCTATAAGCCTGCCCAGACGATCAACATACAGTTCCTCACTTAAATGGTGTTTTTTATATCCTCCGTGAAAAACTGCGATTTTAGAGTTCAAAAGATTCGCCGCGTTAAAATATTTTTTGTAATATTCAAGCACATCGTAAAACCGCCGGGTATATTCGGAAAAAAACAAATACGATTCACATATAGAGGTAAATGGATGAACCGCCGCGATTTTCAGGTCATAGCGTGTCTTTATATCCATAAGAAGCCTTAAAAATTCATTTTGCAGTTCACTGTCGGTATTGAAGAATATCTCGGCTGTTTTTATCCCGTTTTCTGCCAAAGTCAAAAGCGCTTTTTCCGTTTCCATCGGATAAAAGCAAGCCGTCGAAATACCGATTGACATAGCTTACCTCCGCTGACAATTATTTTGCATTGCGTCACTCTGTTATTAATGATAGCATAATATCAAAGTTTCCACAAGTTTTGTTTATTACATATAAAGGAGCCTAGGAATCATTATGAAAACTGCCGGTCAAAAGCTGCTGGAATTTTATCACGGTATCTGTGACGCGTCTATGCATATTTTGTCGGTCGGAATGGAGCTTTCAGGACTGCTGTTTATTCTTTCGATCATATTTCATTTTACTGCCGGAGCTTATACATATCAGATACGGGTACAACAGATTGCCGCAAGCTGCTGTACGGGCGCCCTAGCGGTGTTTATAGCGGCGCTGTCGGCCGCCTGCGCTGCCGACATCATCTCGAAAAGCCGCAG
>DOZQ01000211.1 GCA_003517915.1 Oscillospiraceae bacterium
GCATATTTTGCGGGGATATAGCCGCTTATCGCGAAGACGTTTTTGCCTACCGCCAATCGGCTGATCTTTTCGTATTTATCACTGCGCATAGAGTAATAATCCACAAGCAGTTCGATGTCCTCACGGTGCGGCGCCAGGGTTTTGATAAGCGACTCAAGCAGCGGGATTTCCATTTCGAGCGCCATTTTTCTTTCATTGAGCGACTTTGCCCGCAGCCTAGCAGTCCGCATAGAAAGGTGCGTGGGGACGGTAAAGCCTATGCCGCGCAGCGCGGTCTCAAATTCCGCCACCTGCGCGCGGTGGCAAAACGCCGCTATACAGGTCTGTTCCCTGCCCTGTGAGACTATCTCCAAATCAAACAGGTTAACCTCCGGTGCAGTCTGCGCCAAACGAGTCAAAATCTCCTGCTCGTCGGCGGAGTAAGGCAGCGCGCCGGTAAACACCGCCATATCCTTTGTGCCCCTGTGAGCCATTGGAATGTCAAGCGACAGCCACGGCTCGGTCTCCGCGAGCTGAAGGGTAAGCCTTGCAACCTCTGCCGCGCAGTCGTTCATCTGCTTTTTAAGGGCGTTTATATCCCCCACGGCGGCGTTCGTTTTTTTGATGTCGGCCAGCCGCTCGTGAAACGCGTCAACGCTTAGCTCCCTGCGTCCCTTGAATGATGCCAGAACCGATTGCTTTATCGGAGCAACCCCATTTAAAATCTCAAGAGCCTGCCGACCCTCGGCGGCCGAGGAATCAAAAAACTGAATTTGCCCGGAGGTATCCGGCAGGCTGTAGCCTTCCGGTAGAGACGCGGTTTCAATTTCCATTGCCCCGCGCCGCTGGAGCGTTTCGAGTACCCCCTTGCGTGAGGATTTGTGACCGACAATCGTCACTTTGCTCATTGTGAGTTTCGCCAACAGATCACCTCATTTCCAGATGATTTTAAGTGCCGAGCGTCCGAGCCTGAAAAAATGACGAAAGCTTTAAAATTGCCGGAAATAAAGGTTGGCACGAGCCAAGCCCGGGAATTTTAAAGCCGGAGGAACTTTTTTTCAGAGCCGCGAGGACGAACTAGGCGTGCCAATGAGTACACTGTAATACAATCTCTTAAAAAAGCGCCATGACAATAGCCTGTACGGCTTTTTTCATTTTCGGCGCGGTCTTTTCCGCAAGCTCCCTGCACTGCGCTTCATTGGCGCGGGTCATTTTAAGCTGTTCCTTGGCGGCGGCGTTTTCGGCCGCACCTATTATGACGGCGGCTTTCTTTTTCGCGTTAAGATTAACGGCCTCGCTGTCAGCCTTTGCCTTTGCCGCCGCATCCGCAAGCAGACGCTCCGCCTGCTCTCGGGCTTCGCTTATAATTTTATCCGCCTTTAATTCAATCGTTTGCACTTCTTTTATAAGCCGTTCGGCCATTAGAGCCACCTCCGGATTTTTCATGAGAGACACCAGGCGCAGACTGTTCACACTGCTGTATTATAGTTATATCTAAGTCATATAACAACTGCTTTGCAGGGGGATTCTTACAAGCCTATGCGATTTAGTATACTACATGATTACCGATTTTTCAATGATTTTTCATCTGTTCTTTGTAAAAAATATGTATAATAAATTAGCGCAACCTTACAAAAAAACATTTGCAAAAACAGCGTATAAAAACATTAGTAATAATGAAAACGACAAAAACCGAAGGCAAGTCGCACAAGTCAACACACCGTCGGTTTTTATAGCATTATTATAAAATATATAGGATACTATGATTTTTTAGATTATCTGAGATTCACTTTCTTTTTCATCATCCGTATAGTAATCGCGATAGCGGCAATCGCCACGGGGATGGTGACGAGGAAATTCCCTATGCCTATAAGAATGGTATCCAGCCCCGCGCCGTTAATGTTGTTCAGCATAGACATCATATTTTCGTTTACGATTGCAATTGAAGGCGGTGAGGTAGTAATGCGAAGGCTAACGGGAATAAGCACCATACTCAGGCTTTCAAGCGTATTGAGAACTATTGAAATGACCATAAAAAATACGAAAGCTATGAGATTGGGGGATTTGCCGCCTATTCCGGTATTTGAAAGTGTGATACTGAAGAAAACAACCGCCGTAAAGCTGAACAAAAACACCGCTAAAGCGCAGAGCAGATATATAAGGATGATGTGGATGTTTCCTACCGCAAAAATCTGCTCAAAAATCATTATCAGCTCGGTAACGCCCGCGCCTGTCATACCGCCCACAAAATAGATAAACAGCATCAGTTCTCCAAAGCTTACAACAATACTCGCAGCGCCCCAAACCATGGTGGAAATAAATTTGGACCAATATAGCTCCACACTTTTCACCGGCAGCGTAAACATCAGGTATCCCTCGCCGCCAAACAGGTTTTTACCAAACCGCTGAATCAAAAATATAAAGCTTACTATGGGAATCCCGGCGATGGAAACAACCATTAAAAGGGTTGCAATGGCCTGAAACGATTCAAACTTAGTCTGATAAGAAATGAACGCAAAGGCCGACAACACCACCGCCGACAAAAATACAAAGGGAAGAATGCGGGCGGTCTGCCGGAACTCATGCTTTAACAGCTTGCCTAACATCTGAACACCTCCCTAAAATATTCGTCGACCGATTTGCCTGTATTATGACGGATGTTATCCACCGTGTCTGCCAAAAAGATTTCGCCGAAACCCATCATGATTACGCTGTCAAAAATCCTTTCGACGTCATAGATCAAATGAGTGGATAGAAGCAGTGAGGAATTTTCGGTATAATTGTTTAGAATGATATCCAAAATTCCGCCTCTTGTGGCGGGGTCGACTCCCCCCAGGGGTTCGTCCAGCAAATATAGCGCCGCGTTTCTCGACATTACCAGAACAAGCTGCATTTTTTCCTGCATGCCCTTGGACATCGCCTTGATCTGCATATTCGGTGTCAGTTGAAAACGTTCGAGCATTTCCATAGCCTTGTTCCGGTCAAAATCTGAATAAAAATCGTTAAAAAAGTCAACCGCGTCGCGGGCTTTCATCCAGTCGCTTAGATAGGTTTTTTCCGGCAGATAGGAAATAATTTTCTTGCTCTCTACGCCGGGCTTGTGCCCGCCTATTTCCGCCTCTCCGGTATATTGATTGATGATGCCAGCCAAAATTTTAATAGTAGTGGTTTTGCCGCACCCGTTCGGTCCTAACAATCCGACGATCTTGCCCTGCTCCACATCGAATGAAATGCCCTTGAGCGCAGGGAAAGCGCCGTAGTATTTTGTCAGGTTCCTAACCTTAACAAGACTACTCATTATAGTCCTCCTCCTTAATAAGCTTTATCAGCTGCTCTTTATTAAAACCGAGCTGCTTCATGTGCCCTAAAAAATTTTGTATATATTCTTTTGCTGTTTTGTCCTTTAGCGCAGTGATAGCACCCACATCCTTTGTAATAAATCTGCCTGCGGTTCGTTCGCTGTAAACTAATCCCTCGCGTTCGAGCTCGCTTAAGGCACGCTGAACCGTGTTGGGATTTACGCCGAATTTAACCGCAAGGTCTCTTACCGGCGGCATTTTTTCGCCTGCCCGCCATTCTCCTCTGATAATGTTCCTTTTTGAGATATCCATGAGCTGAACATAGATTGGCGCTGACTGACTGAATTCCGGCTGCATTCTTTCACCTCATTCCGCGACTTAAATTATTGTGATGTATTGTTGTGTTAATCGTCTGATACAATAATACATTAGTACAATAGTTTTGTCAAGAGGTTTTTTAAAAAAAATTATTTAAAAAAATCTTGCAATTTATGTGACAGGCATGTATAATAAAAATCCAGTCAAATATCGCGGAGTGGAGCAGTTGGTAGCTCGGCGGGCTCATAACCCGCAGGTCGCAGGTTCAAGTCCTGCCTCCGCAACCAATTATAACAAAATCCAGCAAATTTACAAGTTGCTGGATTTTGTTATGGCTAAATTGGTATTCATGTAATCCTTGTTATTTACAAAGCAAGATCGATTCAGCGAATCTTTGAAATATTCCCCGCATCCATTTCATGAACGGTATCGCACAACTGATCTATATCCTCTGAGCTATGACTGGCGATAATTAACGTTTTCCCTTCAGCTTTAATTCCCAGTAACAATGTGCGCATATCTTCGACGCCATGTTTGTCTAAGCCGTTCATAGGCTCGTCCAAAATCAACAGTGAAGGATCCTCCATAATCGCTTGTGCCAAGCCAAGACGCTGGCGCATACCAAGCGAATATTTACCCACCCATTTTCTGTTGGTTGGATCTAATCCAACCTTTTCGAGTACTTTGAAAATTTTATCTTTTGTTATTCTATTTTGAATGGACGCTAATAATTTTAAATTTTTAAATCCGCTGTAATTGGGCAGAAATCCAGGAGCTTCGATAATAATCCCAGTGTCTTTAGGCACATCCGTGTCCTTTCCAATTTGAAGACCATTTACGGTAACGCTACCGGATGTCAGTGGCATAAATCCACAAATACATTTAAACAATACCGTTTTACCTGAACCATTCCGTCCGATTATTCCATGAATGCAGCCGCGCGAAAAAGAAACCGTCACATCATTTAATACAGTATGTTCACGAAACCGTTTGACAGCATGATCAACAGAAATAATCATTTAAAATACCTCCCTAAATTGTTGGCAAAATTTCAATTGGCTTTTTCCGGATTAACCGCAAAAAATCCAGTAATAGAAAAAGAACGGCAGCTAATAAAAATATCAGCACATAGTGAAAAGACGGCATAAACGAACCTGATCCAAAATTAATGTAGGTTAAATCCAACCAGGAGACTGGCGAAATATAATACAATTGCGGAATCAGTATATTGCTTAAAAATCCATCAAAAACAATAAACGCAACTGCAACAATTGCTCCAACTGCTCGGCTAAACCGCAAATTTAACACCAGCATAAGCAGTCCCAGAAAAATACCTACAAGCCAGTAAAGTAAAAAACTCAGACCAAACGCCATTAGCGGCGTGAACTCGTTTTGCAATTCGTAATTCAACATGTTAATACCAAATGCCTGTCCAGCGTCGGTTTGTGCAAGTGTTCCCAGTACCTTTCCCCATGCACTGCTGAATTCCACATTTGGAAAGAAAAAAACAATAGATAAAAAGAAAATAAGTATCCAAAAAACAGCTGACGCAATAATGATATATAGAACCTGACCGTACGCCCAAGATTTTTTTCCTGAGCGGATAATCATAAGCGGATGCTCAGCATCAATAAATGGAGCATCACAAAACAATAGAATTAGCCCCAGCGGAATCACCAGAGACAAAAAACCATCAATTCCGATATAGGGGAAAAACCAAATCGTGGTAGAATATCCTACCGCGTTCGCAAACTTGGCGACCGAACTCATTCGCAGACCCATGAAACAGAACATTAGAGCAATAATGATATAGATTCGAGGATTATATGTCCACTTCCGAATATTGTGAAAGGCAATTAAACACACCTTTTTCATATCAACCATTCCCCAGTCGTTTTTGAATTCGCTTTACAGACAAAAAGCAGATTGCCATACAAAATATACCGAGATATAAAATCATGTATAACAAAGAAAGAGTTGGTGATTTCATGTCTATTCTCCCTGAAAAAACCACAAACGGGTCAACAATAGTCGGCATATGTATAATATATTGGACGTTTAGCAGTAAATAATAAAACAAAATAGGAACAGCCAGTGTAACGAATGGGTTTATAATATAGGTGGAAATAAAAAAAGCCAGCATGGCGTAAAAAGCACAGGCAAAAAACTGCACAAGCAATTTGAATAAAAAATAGAGGATAATGTGATTTCCATTCAATAACGCGCCAAACGGCGGAACATCCCCAAAATTCTGATAGGTTGGCAACGACTTGTCCATCAGCGGAAAACGAAAGCACAAACCAATTATTAAAAGGATATTCCCGAGAACAACGGCAGAGCCTCCAGCTATTCCCGCCGTTAAAGCTTTTGATAAGCCGTATATTTTCACATTTGAGCGAATGCAGCTCGGACGAATAAACTGATTGTTCCAGTCGGTGCAAAAGCTGATGGAAAATGGCACGGCCGCGAACAGCGGAAAAAGCATTGAAAAGTCATACTGCTCAGTGACCCAGCTATAATAAAGCACGTCCCTGTCACCAGGAAGCTGAAGCTCCTGTATAATACTTATAAAAAGAATCAGGCAAACACCAACCGCAGATATCCAGAAGGGCGGGCATAAATATGCGCGCCGCATATCCATGCGCAGGCAGCCAATCAAACGTTTCAAACTTCACTTTCCTCTCATATAATTTCTTCTCCGGTAACCGCGTTAATGAATACAGTCAGCGGAATTTCAACCGGGTTTCCTTCCAAATCTTTTGAGTCCTCAAAAATTTGCGCGCCTGTCAGGCACCAGGCCGGAACCAAGCGATAGGGATTTTCATTGTCATTTGCAACAATAGGCACATAGCAGCTGCTGACCGAACGAAATACAACATCATCGGTTAAAATTACATCCGAATACTTATTTTTTATCGCTTTGAGCATGGTGTCAATACCGATTAGCGGACTGCTTTCTTCTTCTGTTTCGGTTGTACTGTACAAAAACTGGGCGGAGAGATATTCAAGGCCCATTTTGGAATAGCAAATTTCAATATGGCTTCCGCTTACCTCCGTTCCAATATTATCATTTCCATGCTCTGTTTCGGTTATAGGAATGCCATTATAAACTGGTGTAAAGAAAATATAATAATAATTGTCGTCAGATGTCCATGCATTTTTCCATTCCGGCGTTTCTTCCGGTTTAAGTTGTGTGAGAAATTCAGGATCGGTTTTAAAATAATTTTCCTGCGCCTGAAGCGTTTCATAATCTAAAGTATAAATTTGTCTTGCGATTAGCTCCTCCTTAAATCCAAGAGTTTTCAGCAGTTTTTGGCCTTCCGCAATTGCCTGTTCTCTCGTCATAAAATCAAAATCCAGGGTTTGGCTGAATTTATCCGCATTGTACGAAACATATATAGGCTCTAAAAGCGCAATATTACTTACATATTCAAAATTTTCCGTTTCAAAAAAACAATCTTGATTATAAATATAAATTGACTTTTGGTCGGTTGTAGCTATGTACTCTTCCGTTTCTTCTTTGATATCACTCCCGTCCAACAAGAGTTCTCTATTTTCGGCAGTTTTGAAATTCATTGGCTTAGCTTTAAACGTGTCGGCCTGTTCAAATTCCCCGGTNNGGATCAACATCAGCGTCAACCAGCAAGTGTTCATCGAGCTGTGCCGTAATATGATTGCCGTCATAGTTTATTTCAATGCTTGGTGTAGATTTACCGTTCGGTGTTTTTTCACAGGCCGAACCCATTATTAAAAAACCAGCGCACAAAAAAACCGCAATAACTTTTCTCATTTAATTTTGCTCCTATCATTTAAAGCGAATTATATGCAAAAAACGGGGTGAGGATATCCCCGTTTTTATCGCTATGTTATGGACACCAGTCTCCGTAAACAGTAATTGAACCGGCGGTGCCCCTGTTAAAATTTGCATACAGCCTGTATTTTTTACTCATCTTGGCCATCCCGGAGAAATAATACATTTGAAAATCAGACTTAAATGGCCTGACATACAAGTCAGTCGCGTGCTGTGTGTTGTTTACATCGCCGGAATCGTATCTTACACGAAGATTTACGGGATTATCGGCAGACACGCCTGCTTGTACCGAACAGCCCGCCGAAAGCAAATCCAGCTTTACGCGGGCTAAAGTATAAGAAGAGTCAGCGCCTTTCATCAATCTAAACGCCCAAGACGTACGCGCCGCCGATGCCGGCACAGCCAGCAAAGAAAACACTGCAATG
>DOZQ01000191.1:0-2447 GCA_003517915.1 Oscillospiraceae bacterium
TTTCTTCCAGACCGGTTTGTTTTATGACCTCTTTTTTAAGGGAGGAAAAATCCGCGTTAAGCGGCAGCTTTAATTCGTTAATTACAATCATTATAATTCCTGTCTACCATATTATACGGTAATCCTTGAACAGTTTTATAAATGGTGGCTGCTAAAATCTCTGTTTAAACGAAAGAGCGCAGGCTTTGCCGGCACAGGCTCCCGACGACCATGCCCATTGCAGGTTGTATCCCCCGCAGTCCCCGTCCACATCCAGCAGCTCACCGCAGCAGTAAAGCCCGCCCATAGATCTCGATTCCATTGTCGCGGGAATAAACTGGTCAAGTTGCGCCCCTCCGGCGGTGACCTGCGCGTTCGCAAACCCTCTGGTACCGCGGCAGACAAAGCTGAAATTTTGCAGCGTGGCGCAAAGCGCGTTCATATCCTGAGCCGTTAAGCTGCCGGCGTGTGACTGCGACGGGATATTACAGCCTTTCACAACAACCTGCCCAACTCTTTTGTTTATAAGGCCGCCAAAAAATTGATCCATACAGCGTCCGGATATAGCCGCCGCGCGTTTTACAAGCATAGCCTTTACCTGCTCGATGCGGTATTCAGGCAAAAGATTAAGTGTAATTTCCACGGTGTTTCCGTTTGACATGTGTGTGGAAATTATTCTGGAAAGCTGGAGTATGGGAGGCCCGGAAAGACCATAATCAGTAAAGAGCACCTCGCCGGTTTCCTGCCTTAATCTTTGGCCGTTTACCAAAACAGACGCGGTGGCATTCAGCTTTATGCCCTTGAGCTGTCGCGCAACATTTGTGTTTTTTGCGCATACCTGCACAATAGCGGGAAACAGCTCTGTTATGGTATGTCCTGTCTGCCTGAGCAGCGAGTAACAGCTCCCGTTAGAGCCGCACTGTGCGCTAGACCTGCCTCCTCCGCAGAGAATAATCCTGTCAGCATAATATTGCCGGCCCGCGCCAGTAAACTGAAAACCGTCATTACGCCGGCGCAGGTCGGTCACTTCGCATCCGAGCACCGTTTGAACCCCGAGCCGCTCACATTCAAAACGAAGCGCGTCAAGCACCGACGATGCTTGAAAGCTGTAGGGATATATTCTGCCGCTTTGATCCGTTTTGGTTAAAACGCCTATTTCAGCGAAAAAATCGATCGTAGCCTGATATCCGAAAACCGAAAAGGTCTGCATGACAAAATCCGACGGTCCGCCGTGGTATTTCTCAAGGGAAATATAGATATTAGACAGATTGCATTGGCCATTTCCGGTGACGAGAAGCTTTTTGCCCACACGGTCCATTCTCTCGTAGATCTTAACGCGGCACTCCGGATCGGTCCTTTTGCAAAAAATCGCGGCGGTCAACCCGGAAGCTCCTCCTCCGATAACCGCTACGTTTTTTCCATTCAAAGCGTTCTCCCCCCTTCATACGTACGGATATCATCGGCAAATCCGCCATGTGGCCGGTATCATTGATTTATACGGAAGCTGTCCTCCGCGCATATTGCTTCGTATATAATTTTATTCACCTGCGCCGCAAAAAAGACATAAAACACATATTTTTTCAAGCCGCCCTCTATACGGTGCGTTCCGCTAATCGCTTCACCGCTTTTATAAGCTCGTCCTGCCGGTCGGTTTTTTCCCACGGCAGATTAAGATCCGTGCGCCCAAAATGGCCATAGGCGGAAATCTGCCGGTAAATCGGACGACGCAAATCAAGATTTTGGATAATCGCCTCCGGCCGCAGATCGAAAACCTCGGATATGGCGGACGCTAAAAGCTCCTCATCATAAATCCCTGTGCCGTCGGTGTCAACCGAAACCGAAACCGGATGAGCCACACCGATGGCATAAGAAAGCTGTATTTCGCAGCGTTTAGCCAAAGCCGCCGCAACAATATTTTTAGCAACATACCGCGCCGCGTAAGCCGCCGAGCGATCGACCTTGGTGGGATCCTTTCCCGAGAAACATCCGCCGCCGTGGCGAGCATATCCCCCGTAGGTATCCACAATTATTTTACGCCCCGTAAGCCCGGTATCCCCTTGCGGGCCTCCGGTCACAAAGCGGCCGGTCGGATTGATATAATATTTTGTGTTTTCATCCAAAAGCTCCGCCGGAATCACCTTTTTTATGACATGCCCAATCATATCCGCTCTAATTTGTTCGGAACTGACATCTTCGTCATGCTGGGTCGAAAGCACAACCGTATCGATGCGCAGCGGTTTTCCGTCCTCATATTCTACCGTTACCTGAGTTTTCCCGTCCGGCCTGAGATATGAAAGCAGATTTGTCTTTCTGACCTCGGCAAGTTTGCGGGCCAGGGCATGAGCCAATGAAATAGGCAGCGGCATAAGCTCCGGTGTTTCGTCACAGGCATAGCCGAACATAATTCCCTGATCGCCCGCGCCCGTGCTACCCAGCTCGTCCTCTTTACCCTCTCTTTTTTCAAAGGA
>DOZQ01000191.1:2506-11475 GCA_003517915.1 Oscillospiraceae bacterium
CCGATGTCGTTGACCACCCCGCGCACCAGCTTTGGGATATCCACATAGCAAGCTGTGGTTATTTCGCCCATGACTGTCACAAGGCCGGTAGTGCAGAAGGTTTCGCAGGCCACCCTGGCATACGGGTCGCTTGACAGGATTTCGTCCAGCACCGCGTCTGAAATCCTGTCGCAGACTTTATCGGGATGACCCTCGGTCACCGATTCGGATGTGAATAATTTACGCATTATATATTACACTCCATTCATTCAAATACACTCCGCCCTTAGAGCGGAGTGTAGAATAACTCTTATAAAATTATAGCATGTTCCCAGTTTAAAATCCATAGCGATTTGTTAGTGTTTTCACAGAGAGGATATCCTAATTTTCAGCCGTCACGAACGGCAGCGTTTTTCTAAGCGCCTTAATCACCGGGTACCATGGCAATGTCAGCAAAACAGCCTTAACCGCGTTCATCGGCGTCATTGCGGTCAAAATAAGCGTCATAAGCGCACCGAAGGAGGACTGGTCGAACCCCGCGATATAATTATAGAGCGGCATAAGCAAAAGATTGATTCCGATGCCGACAAGCACCGTAATGACGATTGTAATTATGCTTGCGTTGTAATAAGCCACCAGGCCAGACTTTATGACTTTTTTGAACAAAAGATAAAAGCCCCTTGAGCAGATTACAACAGTGCCGCCGATTATCGCGTTGATAAGCTCCCCTATTCCAAATGTAAAGTTCTGCGGATTAAAAATATGTAATGCCGCCTTGATAACCGCCACCAGAACCCCCGGCCCTATGCCCAGCAGATGTCCGGTCAGCACCGCGGGGACATCCGACAGGTCAAAGCGCAGAAACGATACGCCCGGGAAAAGCGGGATTTCCGGAAGAAAATAATACATGACGCTGCCCAGCGCCGCCATAATGCCGACCGCCGCGATTTTCACGGCTCTTTGATTCGCCTTTTGAGTGCCTTCCATTTGATTACCTCATTTCCGCTGTTTAAGGAAATTAAAAAAACCGCACAGAAAAAATCTGTACGGGGAGGACGCAGCTATGCTCCGTTTCTTTCATCCGGACTATAACCGTCGGCTCCGGATTCACACCGGATCAACACCGTATGGCGCTCGCGGGCTTAAAAGGCAAGCCTTTATCACCGCCGGTGGGGAATTTCACCCCGCCCCGAAAACAGCATAATTTATTTGGCGTTATTATACTACGCCAAAAGAGCCATGTCAATATTATCACGGTAATTCCTTATGCAAAATTATCACAGAATTATCACAGCCATTTAAATCAGTTTTCACATAAAACTGATTTTCCCAACATATTAAGTCGGTATACTATATTTGCATTAGAACCTCTTTCTTTCTATTCTCTCCTGACAAGACAGGCTTTCTGCCTGTCTTCTTTTTTTTGCGTAAAAGGCGGGAGTATTATCCCAGGGCCACATCCAGCACCATCATAAGCACGAACCCCAGTGCCGCACAGACCGTTCCGGCATTGCTGTGTTTGCCTTCCTGCGCTTCGGGAATCAGTTCCTCAATAACTACATAAAGCATTGCGCCCGCCGCGAAAGACAATATGTACGCAAGCGCGGGGGTAATAATCGCAGTTAGGGCTATCGTGACCAAAAAGGCGACGGGTTCCACCGCGCCGGAAAGCGTTCCGTAAAGAAACGCCTTTCTTTTGCGCATCCCCTGACCGATCAGCGGCATGGAGATAACCGCCCCCTCCGGAATATTTTGCAGCGCTATTCCCAGCGCAAGAGCCGTAGCGGAGGCCAGGCTTATATCCGTTTTCCCGCTGAGAAGTCCGGCAAAGACGACGCCGACCGCCATGCCCTCGGGAATATTATGCAGGGTGACCGCCAGCAGAAGCATGGCGCTTTTTCCAAGAGAGGATTTCGTGCCCTCGGGAGTGCTGCTGCTCATATGTAAATGCGGAATAATATGGTCGAGCAAAAGCAAAAAACCTATACCCGCCAGAAATCCGGCTGCCGCGGGGAACCATGCCGGCAATATGCCGCCGCTTTTTTCGGTCATTTCGATCGCCGGAATAAGCAGCGACCAGACCGAAGCGGCAATCATTACCCCTGAGGCGAAACCCAGAAAACACTTTTGGATTTTCGCGTTCATTTTACCGCGGAACAAGAACACCAATGCCGCACCTAACGTTGTCCCGCCAAACGGTATCAAAAGTCCGATCAATACCTTCATACGCCGTCACCCTTTCTGTCACATTGTATTATATCTATATATACTTTAAATCAATTTGCTTTATAAGCACATTATATGCGCCGTACGGGTGAATTACAATACAGCCGGTCAACTTTATAGCTGACCGGCTGTATAAAATAGTGTGCTATAAATCTTTTCCGTTATCGCAGGAATATCTCCATCGGATGCTGTCGCCGTCCGAGAGCGTGAATTTATCACAGCTTTTATTTGAATAAGTCCCGTTGACGCTGTACAGCCAGCCGCTGCCGTTTCCGCAGGCCTTTTCTTTGAGCGACTGGATAGCAGAGACATACATGCCCATGGCCGAGCCGCTCGCGCTGACAACAAGCCCGCTTTGCTTGAGCGCGTCGTAGACACTTGCATTCTTGTTCAAAACAAGCGTCTTGCCGCTTAAAATATATCCGCTTTCGGAGACCGCCGACGCGATTTCGTAACCCGCGTCGACCGCCGTTTTACAGTCCACAGAGATGGTCACGGTAATTTGGTTTGATTCTTCTTTTGGTTTTTCGGTTTCTGCGGGTTTTGACGCCTCCCGCGAGGCTTTATCCCCGCCGCTGTTATTTGTTTTTGGGATGGAAGAGGTCTGGGACGCAGGCTCGGACACGGCTGCCTGTGAGGATGAAGCTTCTTTTTTTGCCGGGGTTTTACCTGTACTTTCCTGATGCGGTGGATTTTTTGTGCCGATTTTGCTCCCACCCACAGAAGGAACGGATGAAGAAGTATTTGGGGCGGTGGAAGATGACGTGTCTTCATTTGCATCTGACTCCCCCGTCGAGCTTTCGGAATAGATACTTCCGGGTTCGGAGGAGAGCTTGCCGCCAGAGGATACACTGCTGTTATCGCCGCTTTGCGCCTGTTTAAGCTCTGAGGTCAGTGCTCCGGTTTCCGCGCCATCTGTCTGAGCGCCGCAGCCACACAGCAAAATGCCAAGAGTTAATATTATAATCAGCGTGACACATAATTTTTTCATATATAAATCCCTCGGTATTTAGGTATTATTGTGTTCAGTGTGCTTTCTTTTTAGGCCGCAGCATTACTGCCGCGAAAAGCGATGACGACAGCAATATAATTATAATAAACAAAACGGAACTGTCTGAGGTTTTGGGATTTTGTGATTTTGCTCCGATGCCACCGGGCTGTGATACGCCGGCTTCGGCAGTGATTCTTGATTCCACATTACTGCCGGTATCGGAAGATGTCTCCAAGGAGGATGGATAGGAGGAAGGATCGGCTGGCTCGGACGTGACAGGTGTTTCATGATATGCCACCGCGAACAGCTTTCCCGAATCATTCGTGTAATAAAGCGTGCCGGATTCATCCGCTAAAATGCTGGCAACGCAGTAGTTCGCGTCCGCGCCCTCGGGAGTGAAAATCGCCTGAGCCTCCGAGCTTTCAAGCTTCAGCGCATAGATGCCTCCCGGCTCGGTGTTGGATGTAAAATAGGCGTAGGCTTCGCCGCTGTGCCCTGTGCTTATCAGCGGCGCGGATTTCACCTCGGCGGGCAGCTCCGCTTTGCCGGTTACCGTCATGGTCTGAGTGTCAATAATGGCAAGTATTCCCTTATAACCGTTTTCGGCACCCTGATGTCCGCCTGCCACAGCCTTACCGTTATACACCGCCGGAGTAGAGGTAGAAGACGCGGCGAACTGTACGTTTTCGATATTTTCAAAGCTTCCGTCGTCGCGCATGGTGATTTTGTGAAGCTTTCCGTCGGCCGAGGTAACAAAAACCTGATTTCCGGACAAGACCGCCGCCGAACGCACCTGCGCGCCCAGTTCCGCTTGGTAAAGCTCGGTGCCGCCCGCGGCGTCAAGCGAACGCAGAATACCGTCGTCGCCCGCGATTATTACCGTGCCGCCATAACACACCGCTCCGCTCCAGTAATACCCGGCGCTTTCGTTTTCATAGCTCCAGATTATATCACCGGTCGACGCCTGCACGCACCGAACCACCCCGTAATAGCTTGTGACATAATCGGCGCAGGCCGTGGCATAGTAGATATATCCGTTTTGGGCTGTGAGCGCCGTTAGTGTCTGATGCTCATATGTAAGCCCGTCCTGTTCATATGCCGGCAGCGCCTCAGTAGTCCACTGCGTCTGCATGGAATCGGCTGTGAGTGCCTGAAGTCTTCCGCCGCTTATGGGAACGATTATAAGACCGTCCTCATAAACCGGGCGGCAGGTATAGTCGATAAAGCCCGCAAGCTCAGTCCTCGCGGCAATTCCCCCGTCCGACTCTATTGTCAGCAGCTCATTACCCACGGCGATATAAATATTATTTTCCGCCGTTATCGGGTCGGAAATATTTATGCTCCAGTCCAAGGGATCTTTAAGCGCCAGTGACCAGATAAGCTCCGCTTCGTCGGCGGTGCGGGCGCTTTTTGTCGATGTGACGGCTATATTGTCTGTGCTGCCGCGAAAGCTGGGCCAGTCTGAAAAGACAAAAGCGGTTTCCGCAAATGACGGGACTGTTATAAGCGAGAATAACAGCAGCACTGTCAAAACGGATGCAACTAGCTTGGTTTGGAATTTTTTCATTTGAGTTTCCTCCATAATAAATAAAATTTGCACAAAAAAAGCCTTCCCTGTATTTTTACGGGAAAGCACAATAAAACAGACTATATATCACTGGATTGTGATATATAGAAAGCGCCGGTTGTGCTCTCCCATACCCGAGAACATGATAACCAAGGACAAAAATACGGCAGGTCTCCTGACTGATGACGCGGATTAATCAGCACTTAGCTGAATCATCCTCACAAAAAAGCCTTCTCAGGATTATAATCCCAATGGCATAAGCGGATTTTGCTTTCGTCAATCACAGTAATGGCGGTTGTACCGGATTTTAACCGGTTTCCCTGTTCGTTTACTCAGCATAACGCCTTTCAAACCGTATTTCATATATTTTGTAAAAAGTATAACACATATTTTAACTTGCGTCAAATAATTGCCGAGTAAACCGGCTGTGCCGGGGCATCCGCTTCGCGTTTGCACGAAAAACGCCCAGCGCAGCATTCTTAGTCTCGTTCCCCTCCCCTGAAAGTTGTTCCATGAAGCCAGACACTCCGCAGTCTCCGCTGTGAGAAATAGTTAATAAAAAGATCAAGAAGAGGACAAGGAATGTTCTCTATGCGCTTTTCATATGATTTGTTAGGACAAGAAATGGGAGGGAACGAAATGAAAGCAGCCACCATCGTTTTTATTATTTTGGTTTCCGCGGCGGGGCTGGCAATTTTAATCGCCGCCCTGCGTCAAAAAAAGCCGCTACGTTCGCTGATCGTCTCCGCGCTCGGAGGTCTTGCGCTGTTGTTTCTTATTTCATTTACCGGCAAAATCACCGGATTTTATTTGGCGCTCAATCCATGGACGGTTGCCTGCGCGGCGGCTGTGGGTATACCTGGCGTAATGATGATGCTTTTACTGAAATTTATATGGGATATATAATGTATAAAGATTACATATGATAAAAATCTGTAATCTTGCGTTCACATACTTTTAATATAAATCAATTAAAATATGTAGTAGCTAAATGAATAAAAAATTAAGGATAAACCAAGAAAAATGAAGTCAAACGGTTGGTTGACATATTTTGCTTTTTTCCGTATAATATATACCGTGAAACGACTGCCGCAATATCATTAAAGATAAACGGTAAAAATATATCCAGGTTTATTGTATATACCTGTTTTTGCAGGGGTGGATGTGTGATAAAACAAAAAAAAAAGCGTTTGATACTGCTTTTTCTGGCCGTATGGGATTTGTTTTCCGTAGCGGTCAGTGTTCGCGTTGCCATAGAGCTGGTTCCCAGCGCCGCATGGATAGTAAGAACACGGTTTCGCCCCTATGTCACCGCTTTTGTTTTCGTGGTTTTCGGACTTGTCTTTTTGTTTAATATTGCCGCGCGATGCTATGATATTTCCGCGGTGACCTTTACCGCGGGAGAAATGCTTAGGCTTGGGCTTTCGGTTTTTTTCTATTTAATAATTGTTTTGGCGGCTGACAGTATTATGTCCTTCCGCATCCCGTGGGAGCTTGTCATCGTCGCCGGTATTTTGATTTATGTCGCTATGCTGGCGGGCAGAACTCTGGTCAGGCTGTTTTTTAAGCTTGGTACCATGCTCCAAAACCGAGGGGATGCTTTGCGTCAGCGTGTGCTTATTTTCGGTGCGGGCGAGGCGGGGTGTTACCTTAAAAACAGGCTGGACAACCAGCCGCACCAGCATTTGAATCCGGTGGTTTTTATAGACGACAACCCCGAGCTTAAAAAGAGAAAAATCGGCGGAATAAGAGTCCACGGCGGAATTGAGGATATGGCGGAGGCGGTGGACAAATACAACGTCAAGGTAATTATCGTTGCGATTCCCACCGCGACAAGGGAGTTGCTTGAGCGGGTTTTAAAAATCTGCCGCGAAACTAAATGCCAGATGAAACGGTTCGGCAGCCTTGACGAAATTGATCCTGAGCAGGCCAGACTTGCCAACATCAATTTAGAGGAACTACTAAAAAGAGACCGAGTGCACCTCAATATGACGGTTGTAAGAAAAATGGTTGAGGGCAAGGTCGTGCTGGTAACCGGCGGAGCGGGCTCTATCGGAACCGAAATATGCCGTCAGGCACTTAGATACAACTGCAGAGAACTGATTGTTTTTGACTTTAACGAAAACGGGCTGTTTGAGATAGACAATGAGCTTCGACTTGAAAAAAAATATGGCAACGTATTTGTCCGGCTGGGCTCGGTTCGGGACGTAGGACGCCTGAACGATGTGTTTCAGGAATTCAGACCCCAAATAGTGTTTCACGCCGCCGCGCACAAGCATGTACCCATGATGGAGGCCTCACCCTGCGAAGCGGTTAAAAACAATGTTTTCGGCACTATAAATGTGGCTCAGGCCGCAAACCGCTACAATGCGGACAAATTTATTCTTATCTCCACCGACAAGGCGGTTAATCCGACAAATATTATGGGCGCTTCCAAACGCGTCGCCGAAATGGCGATACAAATGTTTGATTCGGTCTGTGAAACGGATTTTGCCGCGGTTAGGTTCGGCAATGTTTTGGGCTCAACGGGCAGTGTTGTCCCCTTCTTTACGAAACAAATTGAAAAGGGAGGACCGGTCACGGTGACCCATCCCGATATGCGGCGCTATTTTATGACCATACCCGAGGCCGTGCAGCTTGTTTTAGAAGCCGGAGCCATGGCTAAAGGCGGCGAAATCTTTGTTTTGGATATGGGCTCGCCGGTTCGTATTTATGATCTTGCCTGCGACCTAATCCGCCTTTCGGGGCTTGAACCCAACACCGACATACAAATTACCTTTACAGGACTAAGACCCGGCGAAAAGCTTTTTGAGGAAATACGGCTTGAGGATGAGGATGTATCAAAAACCGACAATTCTAAAATCTTTGTTTTAAAGCCTCTCCAATACGACTATAAAAAAATGCAGACGGTGATATCCCGGCTGGATTCGGTTCTGACCCAAGATCAGCTGGGCGAAATGTATTCGATTATGAGGGAGCTGGTTCCCACCTTCGATCACCGTGAAGGCCGGGCGGCCATATCATAAGCAATATTAAGGATTGATAAAATGTTGTCTAAGGATTTCGGAGCTCTTCCGCCGGCGGTACAACTAGAATCGGTTAGAGAATATTATGAGGTTTTGCAAAAAAAAGTGGCGACACGTTTTTTCAAGCGCCTTTGGGACATTTTCTTTTCGTCTATATGTATTATTATAGTTTCACCCCTGTTTTTGATCACGGCCGGTTTGATAAAATGCACATCAAAGGGGCCGGTGTTTTTCTGTCAGGAACGCGTAGGCAGATATGAAAAGCCGTTTTGTATTTTAAAATTCAGAACCATGGTGTGCGGCGCTAATCAAATTGGCAGTCAAAATTTGACCGTAGGCGACAAAGATCCGCGAATCACCCGTATAGGCTCATTTCTGCGCCGTTCACGTATCGATGAAATGCCACAGTTTATAAATGTGCTGCGGGGAGATATGAGCCTCATTGGGCCGCGCCCCGAAATCGCTCATTATGTGAGGTATTACACTCAGGAAATGAAGGCCGCACTGCTTATAAGACCCGGCATGAGCGGATCGGCCAGCATACGTTACCGGTATGAAAACGAGCTGTTGGCTAAACAGACAGATCCCGAGCGTTATTACATCGAAACGGTTTTGCCGGACAAGATGGCGATGAATTTGGAATACATCAAAAAGCTTTCGCTCTGGAACGACATCAAGCTGATAGGCAAAACCATTGCATGTGTATTTAACAATACACCGATATTATAACTTATTCTTGTTGTTTTTTGCGTCCTTTTTGGCGATATCAAAAAGAGAGTAATCTCCAGTCATGACAGATAATGCCGACGCGTAAACACTAAGAGGATCTTCTAAAAACTGTGTTTTCACACGGTCAGCCTGCAGTCCGTCGCCGACAAGCAACCTTATGGTCATAAGCTCTTTTTCCCCGTCCATCACCGAGCAGGAAACTATATATCCTCCGTCGGCCGGCTCTATGAGCACCCGGTTTTCTTTGGCGTTTTTTCTCAGCCTCAGTGTGCGTATCGCGGTATTCACCGCCCGTTCTCTTACAGTAATCGGCAGAGTGAGCTCAAGCTCCCTGGCGATTTTTACGCCAGTCGGCGTAACCGAAAGCCCGGCGTCCAGGCTTTCGATGTTATTGGCTTTTTCAAGCTCGGAAATCGCCTGAGCCACCGCGAAATAATTTGCCAGTCCTTCG
>DOZQ01000057.1:0-5309 GCA_003517915.1 Oscillospiraceae bacterium
TTAGGATGGTGGCGTATGAAGTATAAATCGGCGAAAATGCTGGGAAAAGAAGCGGAAAGCAGCGGGGAAGCGCGGCGGGAGGAGTCGAGTACAGAAAAGCTGAGCGAAAAGCTTGACGATAATATAAAACTATTGGACGGGTTTTTTAAGGATGTCGACCCGATGCTCTCAAGGCGCTTTAAAAATAGCGCAGATCCGTCGGTGGAATTTTGCATCTATTATAATGACGGTGTGGTCAATACAAAGCTGATAAATGAGGATATTATAAGACCGCTGCTAATAGCTGAGAATCTGTCCGCGGGGTCGGAGTTATTCTCCAAAGTTAAAGACTGCGTGGTCGAGGGCAATGATGTAAAGGAAACTGAGGATATAGACGAGATAATAAAGACCATAACCTATGGGGACACGCTTTTGCTGGCGGATGGCAGCAGCCGTGCGCTGCTTATCAACAGCAAGATGTTTCCGGTGCGCTCGCCTATAGAGCCGGAAGGGGAGAAAGTGTTAAACGGTCCCCGCGAAGGCTTTACCGAGGGGTTTATGGTGAATATCTCCTTGCTCAGGCGCAGGCTGCGCACCAATAATCTAAAAATGAAATATAAAACCTTCGGCCGTGAAACAGCCACGTCGGTATGCGTGTGTTATCTTGATAATGTAGTCAACAAAGACCTGCTGAGTGAACTGGAGCGCCGCCTCGAAAGTATTGATATGGACGGTGTGCTCGACAGCAATTATATTTCCGAACAGATAGCCGAGACTTCTGTGTTCGGCCTGACCACCTGCGGCTTTACCGAAAGGCCGGATACGGCGGCGGCCCAGTTGCTCGAGGGACGTATCGCCATAATTGTTGACGGTACGCCGCAGGTTCTGACCCTGCCTTATCTTATGATAGAAAATTTTCAGAGCAATGAGGACTACTATGTGAACGCTATATATGCCTCATTTTCGAGGATACTCAGGTTTATAGGGCTGATTATTACAATTACCGTGCCCGCGCTTTATGTGGCGGTGGGGGCGTTTCACCAAGAGGTGTATCCCGCTCACCTGATGATTAGCTTTGCGAACGAACGGCACAGTGTGCCGCTGCCGGTTTCGCTGGAAGCCTTTATAATGCTGATCATTTTTGATATTCTGCGTGTAACCGGTATCAGAATGCCCTCGAGCGTCGGACAGACCATGAGTATNNATAGGTCAGGCGGCCGTGGAGGCGGATCTGGTGGCGGCGCCCATGATAATTGTAGTCGCTGTTACCGGCATAACCAGCCTTTTGTTGCCGCGCTTGTCTACCGCCGTAATCGTCTCCCGATATTTTTGTTTGCTTCTGGCTTCATTTTTGGGGGTGTTCGGTCTTATTATCGGTATTTCGATAATACTCATTCACGCCATCAACCTGCGTTCGTTCGGTGTACCGTCAATAATATTTCCCAAAAACCTAAAATGTCAGGCGGTTAAAGACACGTTTATACGCGCGCGCTGGACAAAAATGCTGACCAGAATCCCCATCTTGTCAGCTAACCGGACACGCATGAAGCCGGGAGGTAGCGGAAAGTGAGAAAAAAATTATCACGATTTGCCGCGTGGCTTCTGACATTGGGGATTTTGGCCGTCTGCCTTTCCGGCTGCTGGGATTATAAGGGGCTCAGAGAGCTTACGGTTGTGGCCGGTATCGCGCTGGATCAAAGCGACAATGCCCCCAATGTCTATTCCCTCTCGTTTGAAATCGTCGACAGCACAACGCCTCCCAAAGAACAGGCCGACTCGGTTATGATCACATCAGAAGGGCGTACTATATTTGAAGCGGTAAACAACGCGAACAAGCAACTGCATAACGAAATGTATTTCGGCAACACCGATATTATCGTAGTCAGCCGTCAGCTTGCCGAAACGGTGGGGATAGACAATATTTTTGACGCTTTTCTTAGGGATTACAACACAAGGGATTCACTGCTGATCACAATTTCCCGCGAGCTTACCGCAAAAGAGCTTTTAGAATCGCCGGAGGACGAAAACAGGATTTCGTCTTATTTTCTTTCAGACAGCTTGATCGATTCGACCGCTGGCACAAATTTTACCCGGGCCTATAAGCTTTTCGAGGTTTATAACCTGCGAATGGAAAACGCGGGCGAGATTATGCTGCCCGCACTGCGGTTTGAGGACAAGGAAAAAAAGCTGCTCAGAACCGACGGAATGGCGCTTTTTAAAAAGGATAAGCTAACGGGCTTTTTGGCCGACGAGGATATGCCGGGGCTGATTTTCGCAACGGAAAAGCTCAGCGGCGGTCACTATGTAGCGGAACTGGATAAGGTGGGGGATTACCTGACGGCGGATGTTATTTCAAGCAAACCCAAGCTGGGTTTCAGGTATGAAAGCGGTCGGCTTACCCTTACGTCATTTGTGAATGTGCTGGCACGTGTAGTTGAGGTGGACACGGACATAAAGGAAATCCACGACGAGGAAATGGAGTTTTTTGAACAAAAGGCGTGCGAGTCAATGGTTTCGGATATTACTAAGGTGATTAAAAAAATGCAGGCGGAGCGCGAGGATATATTTTTGTTTGGCCGGGAGATATTCAGAAAAGACCCGCGGCTGTGGGACACGCTTAAAGACGACTGGGACACACGCTTTTCACAGGCGGAGGTGGAGGTAAGCTGTGAATTTTTGATAAACGACACCGGCATGATTCGGGGCTATTACGCGGAAGGGGTAAGCTGATGACCATATTTCTCGTTTCCATTGCGTTTGCCGTGGCGGCCGGGCTTGACCTTTGGCCGAAGATAAAAACCCGCAAAATACGCGAGGCGGTAATCACAGGGGCGCTTATGCTGGCCGCATATGTGATTTTGATAATGGTAGATATGGATGTCCGCCCGCCCAGCCCGTGGAGACCGCTGGTCGAGCTGGGCGATGTGTTTTTTGAATAGGAGGGCTGGGGATTTGGAAAAAGAAAAAATAGGCGGTGGCCTTGCGGGCTTTATCATGGCGTCGGTGATGTTTGCCAACATCCTTATTATCGGCTTTTATATGGGCTCGGAACGGGACGTATGGATTTCACTGCTGCTGTCGCTTACGCTTGTAATTCCGCTGATTTTGATCTATGCCCGGCTTACAAGGCTTATGCCCGGCATGGATATCTACGGCATGGCCAAGGCTGCTTTCGGTAAAATCGGAGCAGGAATCGTCGCGTTCGCGTTTGGGTTTTACTGTTTGCATCTGGCCTCGCTTACACTAGGCAACTACAGTGAATTCATTCATCTCACGGCGCTTTTTAAAACCCCGTTTATCGTAATAGCCCTGGGATTTTTTGTGGTATGTATTTATATTGTACAAAGCGGCATTCAGACGCTGGGCAAATGGAGCGCGCTCACCAGCGTCATAGGTCTTGCCGTTTTGATTATAATTACAGCGCTGTCGACCGGGCAGATGGATTTCAGCCGCCTGCTTCCCGTTATGGACGATGGATTCGGTGAAATTACTGTCGGGGCTTTGCGAGCCGTTCCGCTTCATTTCGGGGACGCGGTGGTTACACTCACCCTGATCGGGGGGCTAAAAAGCAAAAAGAGTCCTAAAAGCATTTATATAATATCTACAGTGGCAGTAGCGCTGATATTGATATTAATATTTATACGCAACTGTACCCTGATGGGAACAGCTATGGTAAAATCCGCGTTTTTCCCCACATATAAATCCGTAAGTCTTATAAAGGTAAGTTACTTCTTAGAGCGTATCGAATCGGTTTTGTTTTTGGTATATATAACGCTCGGGATGACTAAAATCAGCGTGTGCATAATCGGGGCGGCAAAGGGAGCGGCAACGCTCTTCCGGCTCCCGTCATATAAGGCGATGACGGTTCCGGTGGGATTTATCGCATTCGCGCTGTCGAGCAATCTTTTTCACAACATTGATCAGATGTTCAATTTCCTTGAGGTTTATAATTATTACGCGCTGATCTTTCAGGTTTTGATTCCTGTGGCTCTGTGGATCACCGCTGAGGTAAAGCACGCGGCCCAAAAACGTAAATCACTCGGGTCGTATCAAAATGAAAAATTAAATTCTGCATAATCTATCCCTTTTAACTTATTTTTCGGAATTTCAGCAAATTTATAGAATGCAAAACATGGTCGGGACATATACTTTCAAAGTATGATGACCAGAGGATTAGAGAAACGGAAGAACAAGAAAATAGATAAATCTTGCAGATGTTGACCGGCTTGGTTGATAATTCTTCGATTTTATGAATGAAGGGGGAAATTAATGAAAAATATAGTGCTCAGCATTATTGTTCCTTACTATAAGGAAAAACCGGATGAAATATTTCCTCTTTTGGCAAGTATCAACAGCCAGATGAGCCTTGACTTTGAAAAAATTGAATGTGTGCTGGTTAACGACGGAGCTCAAAACAAGCTGGATGATGCGTTTTTGTCGACCTTCAAAAACCTAAACGCCCGATGTATTGTGATGGACGAAAACCGGGGGCCCGGTATGGCGCGTCAAATGGGAATAGACCATGCCGCAGGTGAATACGTGATGTTCTGCGATGCGGACGACGTTTTGCACAATGAAAACGTTTTGCGGGCGTTCCTTGAAACGATTGAGGGTAAGCACCCGGATATGTTTTGCTCTTCATGGTACGAGGAGCACATAGAACCCGATACGGGAAAGATCAGCTATATACTCCATTACTCCGAATATACATGGCTGCACGGAAAAGTTTTTCGCCGAGCCTTTTTAGAAGAGAATAACATACGCTTTCATCAAAAATTGCGCGTACATGAGGATACCCATTTTTTGTCTGTCGCCGCCATGGAAGGGCAGATGCTCAGAATCGGAGCCATATCTTATATATGGAAGTATAATAAAAACAGCATAACGCGCAAAGACAACTTCGCATACTTTATCAAATCCACAATAGAGCATATAAAATCTGCCATATATACTTGTGAAGCCGCCGAAACAAGGCATCCCGAGCGGTTGGGTTATGTGGCAGGCGAATTCATAATATATTACTATTTTCATCTGCATGAACCTAAATGGAGATATCCCGAAAATAAGGAATATTTATTCCAAAGCGAATCCGCTTTGCGCAGCCTGATCAAAAAATATGCGAAACATTTTAAAGCGCTCCCCACAGAAATATTTACCTTTTTGTATACACGGCAACAAGCGATGCAACCTGAATCCGACCAGAGCACGGAAACCTTAGACGAATGGCTGAAACGGCTGTCAAAGGGAAAAAACATGGGATATTAACTTCTTGTTATCTGTGGAATTCGCACTGGCGATCTATATTATACTAGAACCATTTCAAAACCGAG
>DOZQ01000057.1:5397-5603 GCA_003517915.1 Oscillospiraceae bacterium
TTTTCAAGTGGTTTGGCTATATAGCCAATTAACAAGGTCGCGCCCTGAAAAAACACGAAAAAGCGGGCTCTCTTGAAAAAGAGAGCCCGCAGTGCATACCGATAAAAATATATGTGACGCTATTCAAACGTCTTGGGATTTGTATACCCGGGCTGCACAAAAAGATTGTCCTTGTCTTTTATGCAGTCGTTATATACGCCTTCCCA
>DOZQ01000034.1 GCA_003517915.1 Oscillospiraceae bacterium
CGGCGGCAAGGACGGCTTGCAGCCCGTGGAGCGCACAGTGATTGACCGCTGTGTGCGCCTGCTCTACCGGGATTTCATTACCAACCCAGGAACAGCCAAAATGCCCACCTTGCAAGACCTGTATGCCCTGTTGTGCGAACAGCCGGAGGCGGAGTCGAAGAGGCTGGCGACCTCGCTGGAGATTGTGCGCCCAGATAGGGCATTGTGTGAAGTAGCGTAGGTGCTACCCTGTAAGATAACACAGGAAACAGCCTGCTTAACCGAAAGGCGAAAGCTGACACGGGAACAAAGCACGGCAGGAAAGCGGTAAGTCACCTAAAGGCAATTTGGTGCGACTGAACCGCAATGTTAAGTGGATATGAGGTTTAAGTTGGGTTTACTGAACGCAAGTTTCTAATTTCTGTTAGGCGCCAGATGGAGGAAAGTGCCTGTAACCTCTGGTGGGAGGAAGTTTGGTTATAAATTTCGACCAAACGGTTATCAACAAACTCACACAATCCGCGGGAGAACCCGTGGCAACGAAACGAAAGCGAAACCGACAATCCACAAATACCTACACACAGTGCTAACTGGGGATACCCTAAACAGGAACGCCGCGACAAAGGAGGTGTACACCAGCGGCTATGGCTGTAGAGCTTGAAAATCCTGCATGGGTACGGAGCGCCCATAGTAGTCCGAGAGGGGTAATGACCCTCACATGGCGAAGGGGCGCAGTTATTGTGTACTAAAATCTAAGTTGATTAGGGAGGAAAACCTCACATGCAACCAACAACCGAAATTTTAGCAAGAATCAGCAAAAACTCACTTGCAAACAAAGAGGAAGTATTTACAAAACTGTATCGCTACCTGTTACGTCCTGACATCTACCATGTTGCATATAAAAACTTGTATGCCAACAGCGGAGCGGCAACAAAAGGCGTGAGCAACGACACGGCTGACGGTTTTAGTGAAGCAAAAATTGATAGAATTATTAAAATGCTTTCCGATGAAACTTTTCAGCCAACGCCTGTAAGACGAACCCATATCCCAAAGAAGAATGACCCAAATAAGAAACGTCCTTTGGGTATACCCACATTTACGGATAAACTTGTACAGGAAGTTCTTCGCATGGTGCTTGAAGCGGTATATGAGCCAATTTTTCTGACCGTGTCACACGGCTTTAGACCGAAAAGGAGTTGTCACACCGCATTAACATCGTTAAAGAAAGAGTTTACAGGTGTACGTTGGTTTGTCGAGGGCGACATTAAAGGTTGCTTTGACAATATCGACCATGCCGTACTCGTGGGTTTGGTAAACAGTAAAATTAAGGACGCTCGGATAATCAAGTTGATTCACAAGTTCCTTAAAGCGGGGTATATGGAGAATTGGCAGTACCATAAAACTTACTCCGGTACACCGCAAGGGGCTGGCTGTTCACCATTGTTAGCGAATGTATATCTGCATGAGTTGGACAAGTTTGTGATGAAGCTAAAAACCGAGTTTGACAGGAAAAGTGACCAGAAGGTGAACCCAGAGTATTCTAAGAATCAGAGTTGGCTTATGCGTTTCTCAAAGCGTATCGAGAAGTCAGAGGGCGCGGAAAAAGAGCAATTACTTGACGAATATAAATTAAAGCGTCAGCAGTTGTTGAAAATGCCGTATACTTCGCAAACTGATAAGAAACTCAAATATATTCGGTATGCGGATGACTTCATTATCGGTGTAAAGGGAAGCCAAGAGGACTGCTTGTGGATTAAGCGGAAACTATCCGAGTTTATCGGGGATACGCTGAAAATGAAACTCAGCGAAGAAAAAACGCTCATAACCCACAGTAGCGAGTATGCTCGATTCTTGGGCTACGACATCAGCGTCAGAAGATGTGGAAAAATCAAACATGGCGCTGGCGGTTCGGGGCTTGTCAAAAAGCGGACGCTAAACGGTATGGTAGAACTGGCGGCCCCGCTTAATGACAATATCCACAAATTCATCTTCTCCAAGAAAATAGCGGTGCAAAAAGAGGACGGGAGATTTTTTCCCACTCATCGAACAGCTTTGTTGCAACTCACAGACTTAGAAATCGTTTCTGTTTACAATGCTGAATTGCGGGGCATATGCAACTACTACGGTATGGCGGGTAACTTTTATAAATTGAGTTATTTCGCCTATCTAATGGAATATAGCTGCTACAAAACCCTTGCGAACAAGCACAAAAGCAAAATCTCCAAAGTCAAAGCTATGTACAAAGACGGCAATGGCGGATGGGGTATTCCCTATGAAACAAAAACGGGGAAGAAGCGAATGTATTTTGCAAAATACGCCGACTGTAAGGGACGTGAAAATCCTACGGATATTGTCAGCAATGCGGCAGTTGCCTATGGATACGCAATTAACGCCCTCGAAAATCGGTTAAAGGCAAAGGTTTGTGAGTTATGTGGAGCGACCAAAAGCGAGCATTACGAAATTCACCATGTCAATAAGCTGAAAAATCTAAAAGGCAAACAGACGTGGGAGAAAGTGATGATTGCTAAACGCCGTAAAACTCTTGTTGTGTGCAGAAACTGCCATAAAGAGATTCACAGGTGAGTAATTAGCTGAACAAACGATAACAGAGCCGTATACTCCGAGAGGGGTATGTACGGTTCCCGGAGAGGGTGGCGTAAACCTACCGCAGAAATGTGGCAAGGCGGCGCTTCCCTACTCCACTACGTTTCTGGTTCTCTCAATGTTTTTAACCACAAAACCAATGTTGACCTCAACAACAGCGTTGTCTGCCTTGACCTGAAACAGCTTGGCGCAGGGCTTCGCACTATCGCCATGCTG
>DOZQ01000253.1:0-173 GCA_003517915.1 Oscillospiraceae bacterium
GCCGCCCGCGCTGTCTCCCTCGACTATATAAAGCTCGGTCTCCTCCGGATTATTCGAGATACAGTCGGCCAGCTTTTCGGGCATTCTCACCTTGCCCATGCCCGCCTTGGTCCGCTGGAGGTCGCGGGCCTTCTGGGCGGCCTCTCTCGCACTGGACGCGGCTATAGCTTTTG